>JADGHK010000316.1 GCA_019686145.1 Bryobacteraceae bacterium
GGCCCGATCCAGATCCCCTGCGGCCTTCGCCTTCAGCCCCGCCTCGACTCGTTCCCGCAGCTCCGGCGATACCTGCAAGGCGAGTGAGAGGAGCAGCACCGCAATCATTCCGGCTCCTCTACAGTCAGAATCTGATTGGCCGCGACGTCGCGAACCGTCTGCCGCTTCCTGCTCGGCCAGAGAATCTCCACCGTAACCCTCGACTCCTTTCCGAGGCCGAAGTGAACGCGGCTGTCGCTTGCGGACAGGTAACTGCCTGTCGTTGTCGTGTAGGCCCACTGATTTCCCACGCGAACCGTCGCCCCGATTCCGCTCCGGTTGCTGCGCCTGCCGACGAGCTCGAGGATCAGCCAGTGATTGGCGTTCGGCCGGTTGAAGTAGACAAGCGGCTGCCCGCCAAGAACCGCAATGACCGAGTCGATCGCCCCGTCGTTATTGATATCCCCAAATGCCGCCCCGCGTCCGGCGACGGGAGGCATCTTTGCAATATCAAACCGCTCGAACCTGCCGTCCGCGTACCTGTAAAGGGCAGGCCGCTCACGATAGCGCAGGCCGCTGTGAACTCTCTCCACGTTGTCCAACGCATGGCTTTGCGCGACGAAGAGGTCTTTCCAGCCATCGTTGTCGAAATCATACAGACCCACTCCCCAGCCGGAGCTCCTGGCCGCCACTCCGGCAAGTCCCGTCCTCAGACTGGCGTACGAAAAACGGCTTCCCTCGTTGCGGTAAAGGGCATACTTCTCCAATGCAAGGTTGGTAACGGCGATATCAGGGCGCCCGTCGTTGTCGTAGTCGGCAAAGCTCACGCCCATACCTGAGAAGCTCTTTCCGTCATCTGCGAACGCCACTCCGGCTTCAAGCGCCAGTTCTTCGAATCTTCCATCGCCGCGGTTGCGGAACAGGTACTGCTCCATTCCGTCGTTGGAGACGAAAATGTCGGCGAAGCCATCTCCGTCGTAGTCGTTAAAGGCCACGCCCATTCCCTTTCCCTTCACCGATGCGATACCCGAGAGCACACTTACATCGCGAAATCGTCCATTGCCTTCGTTGTGAAACAGCACGTTCGCAGTGCCCTGATATCTGGTTGGCGGACAGTACGTGTGGAATGGCGTCCCGCACAAGACATTGCGGTCAAAGTTCCAATCCAGGTAGCGGCTGACGAACAGGTCAAGGCGGCCATCGTTGTCATAGTCGAGGAAGCCTGCGGAGACAGACCATCCTCCCGCTGCCACACCGGCCTCGGAAGTCACGTCCGTAAAGGTTCCATCGCCGTTGTTTCGATACAGGACATTCGATCCGAAATTCGTCACATAAAGGTCCGGAAATCCGTCATTGTCGTAGTCCCCCACGGCGACGCCCATCCCGTAGTTGTTACCCGCCTTGGAGAGTCCGGCCTCAGCCGTGACGTCGGTAAAGCTTCCGTCGGGGTTCTGGCGGTAAAGGCGGTTCCAGTACTGAGGATCTGTTCGTGCGTAATCGGCGGGCAGCGTTTGAGGGTCGTTGAGTTTTCCTCCATTGACGAAAAAGAGATCCAGCCGTTTGTCGTTGTTGTAGTCAAGCAGCGCCACTCCGCCGCCCATCGTTTCAATCAGATACTTCTGGCTGGTCGGAGAATGGCGATGAACAAAAGCCACACCGGCAGGAGTGTCATGCGCAGGAAGAGCGAGAATCAGCCCGATCAGTATCGTCCACTTCATGCAGAAAACCGCTGCGATCTTCAAAAATGAAGACCGCAGCGGTGAGTCGAGCACGGGAGGATCAGAAAATCAGCCGCAAGGCCATCTGGACCAAACGCGGGTCATTGAGTTGTCCACTGATAATGCCGAACTGTGGCGTCCCGAATGCCGTGCCGGGATAGCCAAATCGAACGCGATTGAACAGGTTGAAGATCTCGGTACGGAACTGCACCCCGACTCTTTCTGTAACCTGCGTGTTCTTGAACACGGTGAAATCGAAATTGGAAATGCCGTGCGAGCGGACATCCGGCATAGTGCGGGATGAGTTGCCGAACGTAAACGGAGCAGCAGCCGCGAAAGCCGACGTATCGAACCACTGGTTCAGCCGCTGCTGGGCAGGGCCTTCAATCTTAGCCGGACGGCCCGTCCGATTTGGACGTTGACCGCCGCCGAACGAGTTACTTGTATTGACGCCCATGCTGATCGGAAGCGGCGCGCCTGACTGGAATGTCGTTACTCCGTTAATGCCCCATCCCGAAATCAGCTTTCCGGCAACACCCGTCACGCCGCTTGCGAAGGGCTGCCCCTTCCCGAACGGGAGATCGTAGATGTAGCTGATGACAGCTCGATGCGGCGTGTCATACAGGGCAAGGGACCGTTCCGCGCGGAGGTCGTAGTGATTCTGCACGTTGCCTGCTCCTCCGCCCGGCTCCAGCCAACCCGTCAGCGTATCCGTGTTGCTAATGAGCTTGGACCAGGTGTAGGCGCCGAGAATGGAGCCGCCGCGCGCAAATCGTTTCTCGATCTTCAACTGAGCCGAATGATAGATCGAATCCCGGTTTGGCGGATTTCGCATCGCGAAGCCTGTGTACTGCGGATAGGGCCGCAGGAGTTGACCGCGTGCCACTGTTGGCTGCGACAGGGTCCCAACGCTGACAAGTCCGAAGAACGGGTTCGGCACCTGCTGCTGGAGCTGTGCTCCAAGAGACATGAACTCTTCGGGAAGCTGGTTGAGCTGCTGGTCAGGTCCCGGAAGGTGAGTTCCTTTTGAACCTGCATAGGTAACCGACAACGCTAAACCGCCCGCCAATTCACGCTGTACGTCGAAGTTCCACTGCTGCGAGTAGCCGTGCGCCTCGTCATAGATTGGCGCTGTGACACCTTGTCCATAGAAGAGTTGCTGGAGGTTGGGGCTACGGCCAGGAGCCGGCAGAAGTCCGTTCGGAAATGGATTGCTCAGCCTTTCCTTTGGCGTGAGGGAACCATCCAGTGTGCCGACGAACGGGTTCGAGTATGCGTTCACGATGTCGTTATTCGGCGCGAAGCCGAATGCGATGTCGTTTGGCAAATAGAAGATTCCGTAACCGGCGCGGATGACAGTTTGGTTCGTCACCCTGTAGGCCACCCCCAGCCTCGGCGCAAACAGATTCCCGAGCCTGGTGTTATTGCGGCTCGGATTATCCGGTGAATTTACCAGCCCGATGCGTCCCCGAAGTGGCAGTCCGGTTTTCTCTGCGAGCTCATTTTCGGCGTTGGGCAGGAGAACGACCATCCGGTCGAATCTTTCAGACCAAGGCCCCATCTGTTCAAACCGGAGGCCATAATTCAACGTGAGCCTGGGCGTAATGCGCCACTGATCTCCCACGTGAAACGCGCGGTAGATCATCTGGCCCGCTACCAGAGCGTTGTTCGTCACACCGCCGCCGCTGCCATAGCCCAGAAGGAAGGATGCGAAGCCGTTTCCGCCGGATCCACCAAACGGGCTCGACGCTGTCATCTGCTGATCGAAATTGAATGATCCGGACGGGTTGTTCTGCTGGTAGTAGTTGTGCGTATTCCTTCGAATCTCGGCTCCAAACCGCAGCGTGTGGCTGCCCCAGATCTTCGTAAGGCTGCCTCCGATAGAGTAGATATCATTCCGTGCGATGATCGTGCTGCCCGTGCCGTTCGTGCTCCAGACACCGTTATAGCCCACGACCACAGGCTGCGGCACGACGCGGAACACTACCTGATTATTCATAGAAGCGGGCCAGCCGAGATTCGTCAGATCGTAACCTTGGGTGAGTGCTGTCCGGTCGTAGCTAAAGCGCAGGTACGAAATTCGGATGTCGGAGATCAGCGTCGGAGTGATGGTGTAAGTATCGCCGAAGACGCCCTGGTTCGTGTTGAAAGTTTCTGTGCAGCGATCCACGCAGGTCTGCGTCCGATAGGGATCAATTGGCAAGTTCAGGTTCTGCCAGTAGGTGTAGCGGAAGAAGACGCGGTGGTTCTCGGAGAGCGTATGATCGACGCGTCCGTTCACCTGATCGTTGTCGCCGCCAACGCTCGCATTTGCCGTGTAGTTGTTGACGTTCGTAAATGGAGCGCCCGGCCCGTTCGGACGCGCCCAGTATTCTTTTAGGACGTTGGCCGCGCGATCGATCCGGCTCGCCGGGATCACATTTCCCGGGAACGGCTGCCTGGTGATGATCTCATTCCCATTCGCATCGACAGCGCACGGGGCGTTTCCGAGGCGCCCGCATGTTGTGAGCGGATCGTAGATCGGAATCAGCGCTCCGGAAGAGTTGCGGACATTGGAGAAATCCCCTTCCCTCATCGCGTCGGTGGGCACTGTGTACACATAGGAAGAGCCCTGCCG
>JADGHK010000317.1 GCA_019686145.1 Bryobacteraceae bacterium
GCGCCTTCGCGCGCCAGTCTCAGGGCGATACCGCGGCCGATGCGCCTGGCGGAGCCCGTCACCAGGATAACCTTCCCCTTCAGACTAAACTCGTTGCTCGGCATGTGTTTCCCATCTTCTGAAATCCGGCGCTCTTTTCGCCAGGTTCCGGCAGGCGCCCGTTCCATAAAGCCAGCTTTAGAGGATCTCGGTGGTTGAACTCACTCACGTTATGTTCGTTCCGTCACGTAGACACCCAGCAGGACGAGCGCGCCGCCGGCGATCAGGGAGGTCGTGACGTGCTCATTCAGCAGCGGGATCGCAAGCAGCGTTGCGACGAAGGGCTGAAGGTAGGAAAAGGCAGAGACCCGCGACGCCGGGATGTGGGTGAGTACGTAGTAATAGATGAGATAGCAAAGGACAGACGGGAAGAGCGCCATATAAATGAGGCAAAGCCATCCGGCTGCGCTCACGCCTGCAAAATCAAAGTCACGGGAGGTCAGGATCGTGACGGGCAGCAGCAGGACGGCGCCTCCGGCGTAGGCGAAAGTGTTCATGGTCACGCTGCCATGGCGCGCCGTCGCTTCTTTTGCGAACACCGTAAAGATGGTGAACGTTGTTGCGGCAAGCAGAATGAAGACGTCGCCCACGAAACTGGCCTGACTGCTTTTCGCGATGTGAATCACACCGACGCCGCAAATGGCAATCGCCATGCCGGCAGCTTTCCGGGCGGAAAAGACTTCGAGGCCTCGCGCGCTCGCCAGCAGCAGCACGAGAAGCGGCGTCAAGGCGATGATGAGGGCGGCGTGCGCCACGCTGGTGCGATTCAATCCCAGGACGAAGAAGACCTGATTCAAGGCGACGCCGAACACGCCGAGTTGTATGAGCAGCGGGACGTCGCTGCGCTTCCACCCCGTTTTCTCCTGATGAAGCAGGTAGACGGGAAGAACGAAGACGCCGGCCAGCGTCGTGCGCAGGCAGGCCAGAAGCATTGGCGGAAAATCTCTGAGGGCGAGCTTGCCGACCACAAAGTTCAGCGACCAGAAGAACACCATCAGAGCGATGAGACTGTAGAGCTTCAGGGGAGATGGTCTGCTGCCCCCGCTCAATCGATAGTCTCCTCGCGAACTGTGATTTCCTTGATATAGGCTGAATTCACGGCATACCCGAGGCCAGCCTCGTCGCGCACCGTAATGGCGCCGCTTGGAGAGACTTCGACCTCCGGCTCGATAATGTCGCGCGACCAGTACCTCTTGCTAGCGCTCACATCGCCGGGCAGGACGAAGTTCGGCAGCGTGGAGAGCGCCACGTTGTGTGCGCGCCCGATGCCCGACTCCAGCATGCCTCCGCACCACACGGGGATTCCCGCAGCCTTGCAGACATCGTGAACCCGCCGCGCTTCGAGAAATCCCCCCACGCGTCCAAGCTTGATGTTGATGATCTTGCAGGCGCCCAGCGCGATCGCCTGCTCGGCGTGGTGAGCCGACCGGATGCACTCGTCCAGGCAAATCGGCGTTTCGAGCTTGGGCTGGAGCTGTGCGTGATCGATGATGTCGTCATGAGCCAGCGGCTGCTCGATCATCATCAGGTAGAACTCGTCGAGGCGCCGCAGGTGGTCTGCATCGGCCAGCGTATAGGCTGAGTTCGCATCCGCCATCATCTTTATGCTGGGAAATTCCTTGCGAACCTCACGGATGACATTCACGTCCCAGCCGGGTTTGATCTTGATCTTGATGCGCTGGTATCCGGCGTTGACCTCTGTTTCGATCTTCTTGAGCAGTTGCGGGATCGAGTCCTGGATGCCGATGGAAACGCCGCATGGGATTTCCTTCCGGGCTCCGCCGCCAATGTGCTTCCAGAGCGGAACGTTCTTGAGCCGCGCCTCGAGATCCCACACCGCGGCTTCCAGACCGCCGCGCGCCATGCGATGCCCGCGAATATGCGCGCTAAGTTCCGCGACACAATCGGCCGAAGGGAGGGGCCGCTTCAGGACTGGCGGAACGATGTAGTGCTTTAGAAGGAGCCACGCCGCATCGGTCCACTCTTCGTTGTAAAACGGGTTCTCGCCGCAGGTGACTTCGCCCCAGCCTGAGATTCCGTCCTGCACCACTTCGACCAGCAGGATTCTTCGTTCGTACGTGCGGCCGAAGCTGGTTTCAAAGAAATGCACCAGCGGCAGCCGGATCTCCCTCAGGACAACTTTTTCGATCTTTATTCCCATATTCCGAGGAGGTAGGCGCCGAACTCTTCCGTCCGTTCAAAGCCGATCACCGCGAGGCCCTGATCGAAGTACTTCTGGAACTGTTCGCTCACCGAGGATTGAATCGCGCGCGCCTGTTTCGGGTCCTCTTGCCGCAATCGGGCAATGGCGGCAGGCACCGTGATGCGGGCCTGGACGAGCGGCTGCTGCCTCGGCTTGCCCGCCAGGAGACTCTCCACTTCCGGTCTGGCGATGTACCATTCGGCAATGCAGCGGTCCGTTGGCAGGCCGCCATGAAGGTGGCTCGTGGTCGTCCCGTACTGATTGAGCACGTAGCGCCGGACGATCGCGCCAAGCCGTTCGATGTTGAAATACGCGTTTTTGATCTCCAGCGGGTCGAACGTCCATTCAATGAGTTGAATCCCGCGAGAAAGCGCCTCTTCGCGCTGTGCAAGCTTCAGCATTCGCCCTACGCCGAAGTTCCGGTACTCGGGGAGAACGCCGAGCATGTGGCTATGGAGATAGGTCTTGCCGCCGGGTTTCAATCCTGGAATCGCGAGGCAGAAAGCGATCATCTTCTCGCCGTCGAAAGCGCCGAACGCCTGGCCACCCACTTTCGTGGCCACGACGAAAAGCCGCACGGGAAGCAGCTCCACTTCCCGGAATCCCCAGATCTCTTTTTGCAGACGTACTGCTTCCGCAAACTCTGCGTGCGTCGTCAGCGCGCGAACTTGAATCGTGGGAGCGCTCATGCGCGCTGTTTCGCTTCCTGCCATAGCGCCTCCATTTCTTCGAGGCTGGCCTCGGTCAGGGGCTTGCCCCGTTGATTCAACTGCTGTTCTACGTATCGGAACCGCTGCCGGAACTTCGCATTCGTTTTTCGAAGCGCCTGTTCCGCGTCCACCTTCAATACACGCGCGAGATTCACGAGCACAAAGAGCAAGTCTCCGAGCTCTCCTTCCAATTCTTCCCTTGATCCCTGGCGGCGAGCTTCGGCCATCTCTCGCAGCTCCTCGTGCAGCTTTTCGACGACCTGATCGGCATTCTCCCAGTCAAAGCCGACTGTAGCCGCCTTCGCAGTCAGTTGCTGCGCTTCCACCAGGGCTGGCACGGATCTGGGAACTTTTTCGAGGAGTGTCTGCTCCAGCTCGCCTTTCTGCTTCCGCTCTTCTGCCTTGATCTCATCCCAGCGCCGCTTCACATCCTCCGCTGTCTCCGCGACGCCTTCGCCGAATACATGCGGGTGCCGGCGGATCAGCTTTTCGGAGATGGCGTCCAGCGAATCGGCGATCGTGAAGTAATTCTGTTCGGACGCCATCTGAGCAAAGAAGACCGCCTGCAGCATCAGATCTCCCAGCTCCTCCCCGAGACCGCGCCAATCCCTCGCGTCGATGGAATCCATCACCTCGTACGCTTCTTCGAGAAGGTAGGGCTTGATGGTGTCGAAGGTTTGTTCGCGGTCCCAGGGACAGCCGTCAGGGGCGCGCAGGCGCGCCATGATCGAGACAAGACGCTCGAATTTGGCCCCTACGGAAGAATCTGATTCAGATGCCATGGATGGTGTGGAGCGGGAGAACCCCTGAAATCCACTGTATCACGGCCTCGTGGAGCCACGCCGGTGAGCAGAAACTCCTTCGGCTCGCATCCCGATCTCAGGCGCCGCGCCGCTGTGCGGCGATCCGGCGCAACGCCGGCAGGACATCCGCCAGGCAGGCCGGCTGTTCCGTTCCGTCTCCCAGTCCGAAGTAAAGCCTGCGGAAGAGGCTGTATATCTGCTCGTAAACGCCGACGGCTTCGGGATCGGGATCGTAGGTCTTGTAGGCTGGGCAAATTGCGTCCTGCGCCTCCTCGACGCTGGAGAAAGCTCCGGCGGCCAGAAACGCGAAGATGGCGGACCCGATGCTGGTCGGCTCGCTTTGCGGAACCAGCACGGGCTTGCCCAGGACGTTGGCGTAGACCTGGTTGAGCGTGGCGTTCCTCTGCGGAATGCCGCCGCCGTTGATGATCCGGTCTACCCGAACACCGTAGGCCGCCATCCGCTCCAGGATAATTCGCATGTGGAAAGCGGTTCCTTCAATGGCTGCAAACAGTTCATCCTGGGGCGTGTGAGACAGGTTCCACCCGAGGGTCAC
>JADGHK010000318.1 GCA_019686145.1 Bryobacteraceae bacterium
GCCTATACCTGGTCGAAGGCCATCAACTGGACCGATGAGGATGGCTGGACCGGCGCGCCCCTCTGGAACTGGGAGCCGGTCCTGTACCGCAATCGCGCCGCCGCCGGATTCGACCGGAGACACATGTTCACGCTCGGCTTTGTCTATGAGATGCCGTTTGGAGCGGGGCGGAGGTTCGCCACGTCCGGTCCCGCATCTCTGCTGCTTGGCGGCTGGCAGGCCAACGGCAACTTCGCGACCTATACCGGAACGCCCTTCACCGTGACTGCGAACGGTGCGGCATTGAACGCGCCGGGAAACACGCAGACCGCGGACCTTGTCGCTTCGGGCTCTGTCAAAGTGCTGGGTGAGATCGGGGCCAACAAGCCGTGGTTCGATCCGCTGGCATTCCGTCAGCCGACCGGTGTTCGCTTCGGCACCACCGGCCGGAACACCCTGTACGGCCCGGGCATCTTCAACCTCGATCTGAGCCTTTTCCGCACCTTCCGAATTACGGAGCGGCTGCGGACTGAGTTCAAAGTTGAGTGCTTCAACGTGACGAACACCCCGAAGTTCGCGAACCCGTCGGCGAATGTGGGGTCGATGGTGCTGAATCCGGACCAGACAATCCGGGCTCTCAATAACTTCTCGTCCATCACCAGCACGCTCACAAACGCCGGCGTTCCTTCTGAGAGGCAGTTCCGGTTCGGTCTGCGTCTCAGCTTCTGAAATTCAGGCTCTCCGCGTTTGCGGAGAGCCTGAAAGTACTATCCCGCCTAGTCGGAAAACTCTCCGCAACAATACCCAAACTGGCGAATTGCTGTTTCTACTTGCTCCTGAAGGCTGCTAACTTGAATGGACAGACAGCTGACAGCGCAGTGCACCGTGCTAATACGCGTGCCGCTAAACCTGGCTTGCGGCACGGGACTCACATCTTCCCTTAGCCGTTGACTGCGTGTTCCAACTGTCACTTCATTCGATCGTACTGACATGAGCGAGCTGAAAGAGATTGAGCTGGGTGTCGTTATTCCAGTAGGGCCTGATTCTATCGCTGAAGCCCTCGATACGCTGGATAGCATCGATCATTACCTTCTCTGCAGGAAGTGCGTTGTTGTTGTCGATGACTGCACGGACGACGGCACATTGCTCAGGCAGAGACAGCAGTCGCACCCGGATCTGGTGGTCCTGAGAAATCAGCGAAGGAACGGCATGCAGTTCCTGAGTCATAGTTTGGCCGCTGCCTATCGCTATCTTGTGGCAAATTATCGAGTCCAAACCGTCCTCAAGCTGGATACGGACGCCCTTCTAATCGGTTACGGTCTGGAAAAGGACGCCAAGGACTTTATGCTGCGAAATCCGGATGTCGGCATTTTCGGCCTTCACTCCGTCAACGCTGATCTTTCAGTGAAAGACTACCGCATGCACACGGAGTTGATTCAGTTCGAGCTAAGCCTGCGGAGACGCCTCCGAGGGTACGGCCCCTGGTATCGGCACATTGCAAAGAAGGCCGTAGAGAACGGCTGGGGGCTGGGAGATAACGTCTTCGGCGGAGCCTACTTCCTGACAACCCGCAACATTCGAAAAATGGAGGAGCTTGGGTACTTAAACCCTCCCTACAAGGGTTGGAACAGCAGTATGGCGGAAGATGTTTACTTCTCGATGTGCACTGTCGCCGCCGGCTTTCAAATGGGGCAATTTGCCGCGCCTTGTGGCCCTTTGGCTCTGGATTGGAAAGAGCTTCCGCATCCCGCGGCGGAGCTTCTTGCGCGTGGATACAAGCTGGTCCATTCCGTGGATAGGGGAAGCAATACGACGCCAGAGCGGAACGGCGGCCTGACCGCTCGCGAGGTCTTTCGACATCACCGCTTGCATTCGCAATTAACGCAAGCGAGCGCGTGACCGTTTGGGGTTTGAAGAGTCAGACGTTTCCCCGGTTCGTCCGGCTGATCCAATGCCGGATCATTGCGGTGAAGTTGCCCGCTTCGGGCTCCGTCCTGAGCTGGCTCACTGTATAGCGCATCTTCCGCCGCCAGTTTGGATACTCGGCGGTCGTTCCCGGAAGGTTCTGCTGCTGTGTTTCCTTCGTCAGGTCCTCCTGATTGATGGCCAGCAGCAGGGAGGGTGTGGAAGCCAGGAAACCGATAATGGCATTGTGCAGCTCTCCGGTCAGATAGGGGAGCTGCGCGGCTGATCGCTGGAACCATGCCGGCAGCAGATTCAGCGAGAACAGCATGTCGAGGATTTTCTGCTTCTCGCGGAGACGGTCGTTCATTTGGGCAAGATAAATGGCGTCATCGATGACGCCTGCCGCGCGCCGCGATACGATGTCTTTACCTTCCCAAAAGCCCGCCAGTGTGGGCAAATCGTGCGTCGTTGGCGAGACGAGGGCGTGCCTCGGGTATTCATGCGGCAGCCGGAACCGCCCGTCGCCGTGCTTTTCAAAGTAAAACAGGCGATAGCTCAAGATGCCGAATCTCTCGAGCGCCTCGCGGACACCGGGCTCCACCGTGCCCAAATCCTCCCCGATGATCACCACCTTTTGACGCACGCTTTCGAGCGCCAGGATACGCAGCAGGTCCTCGTGGTTCTCCCTTACATAGGTGCCCTGTGCGGCCGTCATGCCCTCGGGTATCCAGAAGAGGCGAAAGAAGCGCATGACGTGGTCGATGCGCAGGGCGCCCCCGTGCCGGCAGCTTTTCCGAATGGTTTCTGCGAAGTGGCGATATCCGTCGTCGCGATGATGCTCCGAGTGCGGAGGAGGAAAGGACCAGTCCTGTCCGTTGGGGGAGAAGTCGTCCGGTGGGGAACCGACTCGCGCGCCCGCGACGTAGAACCGTCGATGAGCCCAGAGATCCGATCCGTAGCGGTCAGTCGCAAGCGCCAGGTCGTGATAGAGCCCGATACTAAGGTTCCGGCTCTTTGCGTACCGCTGCACAGCCTCTAACTGCCGGTCCAGCTCCCACTGTAAGTACTTATAGAAGAGAACCAGGCGCCAATGCTTCCGGGCGAATTCCTTTACTGCGGGAGACTCCGGATCGCGGTATTCCTCCGGCCATTGCGTCCATAGCCACACGTTGCGGTCGCGCTTGTGCAGCACTTCGTCAAGCGCGCAGTAGGTTGCATAGCGATCGAGGAGCTCGCCTTCGGCCCTGCACCATGCTTCAAACTCGCTTGCGCACGCTGTGCCCTGCCGGTAGTTTTCGAGGAAACGGCGGAAGAGCAGCTTCATGAAGCGAATTTTCAGGCGTGCCACCTTCTCATACTCCACGAACTCGGAATCTCTCAGGCTCTGGAGCGTCTTTTGAAACTTCTCGCTCGCAAAGAGGCGGATCGCCCGGGGAGACTCTGCGAACTCCTTCGCTCTTGTTGGGTCGATATAAATAAAGTTCCGATAAAAGGTACAGTTTGGGAGGTACGGGCTTGTATTGTAAGGGGTTCGGTTGGGGATCGCGTGAAGGGGATTCAGACCGAGAAAGCTTCCGCGCACATCCTCGACAAGCCAGTCCAGCATTTTTTCGAGGTCCGTCGTGTCGCCGCATCCCCAATTCCGATCTGACCGCAGCCCGTAGAGGCTCACGATAATACCAGCTGCTTTGCGGCTATCGCCGGACAGCTCCGGGGGGCACCAGGCGCGGTCCGGACACACGATAAAGTTACAAACGACCGCGTGGCCGGAATTGGCCAGGGCGGCCGGATAGCAGACTAGCTTGTGATATCCCAGGCGCAGCGGCGCAGGGAGGGGGGCTCGCTTCCGGACGAACCGCCGCCCCCGCAGTTCGGCGGTGGACGCCAAGGGGAGATGCTGAAATTCGACGAAATTCGAGGAAGAACCGGAATCTTCCCAGACAATCTCCAGGCGAATTGTCGACGCTGCTTCGGGTTCCGGTAACGAGACTTCGATTTCAGCCGGCCCGTTTACGCTCACTACGAGGGTCTTGGGAAGCGGCCGGCACCACTCCTGCCAGAGCCTCTGCTCAACGGCGGCGTCCAGCGCGGCCACGCTGCTGGCATCAACGCCCAGCGCCTCCAGAATCGATCTCTTGACCTCCTGCGGGGCGGGATGGTGCCTTCCAAAAATGTCCCAGTACTCGCGTTCTATACCCCATGCGGTAGCGGCCCGATCCAGCGCTTCATCATATGTGGCGGAGGGTGTAAAGGTGGTGTGGGGCGCGTGCATGGTGCCTCTTTTTGATTCTAACGACTCCGTGGGATAATCATCTTTACAGCGTATGGAAACCAAGATCCAGCTCGGTGATGCGCCGGACGATTTGTATACGCGAATCGACACCGAAAGCGTTCAGGATTTCTCGGACAGTGTACTGCTTAC
>JADGHK010000319.1 GCA_019686145.1 Bryobacteraceae bacterium
CCGATCGACCGGCGTGCGGGCGGGAACGGCGATTTCCGCATGCCGTTCCGGCACGACTTCCCAGCGTCCGCTGTGAATATACAGCGTGCCCTTCGTACCGCGGATCTCCATCTCAGCGCCCTGAATATTTCCCGGGGCCGCATTCGCGTTGTACTGCGAGAAGACCATCAAGGCGCCGTCATAGTCCCACAGCACCTCAAGCGTGTCAGGAATCTCGCGGTCGTCCCGGATCACATACTTCCCGCCCATCGCGGTGACGGAGCGCGGCGAATCCTTCCCCATGCACCAGCGCAGCATGTCCACGTAGTGCACGCCGAAGTTCGTCACCTGGCCTCCGGAATAGTTGTAGAACCAGCGGAAGGTGTAGTAGGTCCGGCTTGGCTTGTAGGGCACCTTCGGCGCCGGGCCGAGCCACTGCTCCCACTCTTCCTCGCTGGGAGGAGCGGTTTCCTTCGACGTCCCGATGCCGAGCGGCCACTCGTTGGTCAAATGCCAGCCTTTGGCGACGGTCACCTCCCCGATGCCGCCCTCGCGCACGAACTGAGCGGCCTCCTGGAGATACTTCGCCGACCGCCTGTGAATGCCCACCTGCACGACCCGCTTCGTTCGTTCCGCCGTTTCCACCATCTTGCGGCCCTCGTACACTGTGAGCGCCAGGGGCTTTTCGACGTACACGTCCTTGCCCGCATTGCAGGCGTCGATGAACTGGATGGCGTGCCAGTGGTCCGGCGTCGCGATCACCACCGCGTCGACGTCCTTGTCGTCGAGCAGTTTCCGGTAATCCTTATACTTCTTCGGATTGCTGCGCGACTTCTGGACTGCGAGATCCATGTAGGATTCCCGCAAGTCGCAGACCGCTACCGTCTGCTGATCTCCGTGCTCGAGGAAGGCTTCATGAACCTGGTCTCCCCGGTTTCCGACTCCGATGTATCCCATTCGTACGCGGTCATTCGCACCGAGCACGCGGGAATAGCTCAGCGCCGTGGCAAGCCCGGCTGCACGCGTGAAATCTCTTCGGCTAAACTCGCTCATAAGGTGGCGGCTCCGTCAGCAGAATGGAACCTCTCTACTATATCCTGTCAACGTGAGCTCGCGAGTTGTTACCGTCTTCGTCCTGCTTGCCATGGCCCTGCCAGCAGCCCAGCCGATCCTTGTACATGGCCACCGCGGCGCCCGCGCCGTGCTCCCCGAAAACACACTGCCCGCCTTCGAATATGCAATTGAGATCGGTGCGGATGTCCTGGAGCTCGATCTCGCGGTGACAAAGGACAACGTCCTTGTCGTCTCTCATGACCCCACCCTCAACCCTAAGTTCTGCCAGGGGCCGGGCGGATCGAACGTCATCCGCGAACTGACACTCGAGGAACTGCGGCGCTGGGATTGCGGGGCTCGGGCGAACCCGGATTTTCCAAAGCAGAAGGCGGTCCCCGGCACTCCCGTCCCCACGCTCGACGAGGTCTTTGCCCTGGCCAGGCGAGGAACGTTCCAATTCAACGTTGAAACGAAGATCTTCAAGGATAAGCCCTGGTATACGCCGCCTCCGGAGGAGTTTGCAAAGCTGTTGGTGGACGCGATCCGCCGCCACAAGCTGGAATCGCGGACGATCGTCCAATCCTTCGACTACCGGACACTGCACGCCGTAAAGAAACTGGCGCCGGAGATCCGGCGTTCCGCTCTCTACGCCGTCGGCTTCAAGAGCTTCCCTGCCATCGCGCAGGAAAGCGAAGCGACAATCGTTTCTCCTCACCATCGTCTGGTGACCAAGAAACGCGTTGAAGCAGCTCACAGCGCGGGTTTGCAGGTAGTCCCCTGGACGGCCAATGATCCGTCGGACTGGGAGAGGCTGATTGCCGCCGGAGTCGACGGAATCATCACCGATGACCCGGCAGCCCTGATTCAGTACCTCAAGTCGAGGAATCTTCGCTGACCGCCGTCCGACCGAGCGTGTTACCGAAGGACCCAACGGTCGCCCGAAAAATCCGCAATCGCTTCGTCCCAGGGACCGAACTTGGTGGCCATCTGCCCGCCGTCGACCACGAGCGTCGTGCCCGTGATGAAGGAGGCGGCGTCGGAAGCCAGAAACGCGACAGCGTTGCCAACTTCGGAGGGCTCACCGCCCCGGCCCAAGGGGATGTGCCGAAAATAATCCTTCAGTAGCTCCGGATTCGAGAAGTGTGACTGGGTCAGACGGGTACGGATCAATCCCGGACAAACAGCGTTGATGCGAACCTGATACGGGCCAAGTTCGTTGGCGGCGGTGTGCACCAATCCGAGGAGTCCTGCCTTGCTGGCGTTGTATGCCGTCAGATCGCCCTCGCCGTCAAAGGAATTCGTGGAGGCTGTCACGACAATGGCGCCGCGCCTCTGCCTGGTCATCACCGCCGCTGCCTCCCGGACGGTAAGGAACGCGCCGGTCAGGTTCACCTTCAGCGTCCGCTCCCAGGCCTCATCGGTCGTAGATAGCAGCTTCGCCGGCATCACGGTTCCGGCGTTGGCGACAACAACGTCCAGGCTGCCGCCACTGTCGATCACCTGCTGGAAGCCCGAACGCAAGGATTCGGGGTCGGTCACGTCGACCGCCGCACCCCGGCCGCCCAGCGTCCGCGCGACCTTTTCCGGCTCCTCCGCCGGGAGATCGAAGATCCAGACGCAAGCTCCGCTCTCCGCAAGAGCCTGCGCACAAGCCAGCCCGATGCCGTTGGCTCCTCCCGTAACGACTGCCTGCTTCCCTGTGAAATCGATTTTCATGAGTTCCCTCGCTGCCGTCTAAAGATGATTTCTTAGAATGTATCGAAGACGGACAGGAACTTGCCGCAAAGCCGGGATACCAATAAATTCAGGATCGCGGCCGGACCGCTGGCGATTCTCGTTGTGGACCACATGCAGGAATCAGCCAGTCATCCTGCCCGTGAATCACAAATTGGCATGAAGACAGGCGTAGCCCGAAACGCGCCTGCTACGTCATAACGTATTGCGACTCTTTTTGCCATTTCTTCTGCTTGCCGCCGGTTTGCAGGCACAAGTACCAACAATCGGCGTTATCGATTTCTACGGGGTACACCGCGTTCCGAAGGACAAGCTGCAAAAAGCGCTCGGAGTCAAGGTTGGCGACCCGCTCCCGCGCTCCAAGGGCGATGTCGAAGAGGCCCTGGAGCAGGTTCCCGGCGTCGTTCGCGCCAGGCTGGAGGCGCAGTGCTGCGAGGAAGGGAAGGCGATCCTCTACGTCGGGATCGAAGAACGCGGTGAACGAGCCTTCGAGTTTCACCCCGAGCCCGTCGAGGAGATGGTTCTCCCGGAGGACGTCCAGAACGCATACGCCGAATTCCTCGACGCTTTGGCTCAATCCGAGGATTCCTCGGAGGACTTGCGGCAGGGGCATCCGATCGCGAATGACATAATCACGAGCGTGAAGCAGCAGCGCTTCATCGGCCTTGCCGAGCTGCACCTTGCCACACTGCGCGATGTCCTGAGAAAGGCCGCCGACCCGGAACAGCGGGCGGCAGCAGCGACAATCCTCGGATACGCTCCCGCAAGGTTGAAAAGCGCCGTCGTGCCCGACCTTCAATATGCCGTCCAGGATCCCGATCCCGCCGTCCGCCACAACGCGATGCGAGCGCTGACAGCGATCGCTGTGCTTGGCCAGCAGGACCGCAAGCTAGGCATCCGCGTGTCTCCCACCTGGTTTATCGAGCTGCTGAACTCGCTTCACTGGCGCGATCGATATCAGGCGTCGCTGTCGCTCTCGATCCTTACCGACTCGCGGGATGAGGAGACGCTTCAGCAGATCCGGACCCGCGCGCTCCGTTCGCTGATCGACATGGCAGGCTGGCAGAATTACAAGCACGCTCTCCCTGCCTATATGGTGCTCGGGCGTGTGACCGGGTTTGACGAGAAGCAAATCCTCGAGCACTGGGCAAAGGGCGAGCGGGACGTTGTGATCGAACGGGCCAAAACGATGATGCGCTAGCGCGCCCGGCCGCCCGCGATCTCGACTTTTGCCACCAGATCTTCGTACGTCATCTTGCCGGGGTGATAGAGCGTGACGATGCCGTTCGTGTTGACGAGTACGAGGGTCGGCGTCGTGCTTGCGCCGAAGTTCTTGAAGTTCTCTTCGCTGACCGGAACCGCCATGTCGCCCAGCGAGGCATAGTGGTGCCGCCGGATTTCGTCGATGTACTTCAGTTCGACATCGGGAGGCGCCTCTTCCCCACGAGCGACATACCCGTATCGCTGCGTCGGGCCGACGATCACTAAATCCGGAAACTTCGCCTTGAGACGAGCCAGGAGAGGAGCCTGGTACTTGC
>JADGHK010000320.1 GCA_019686145.1 Bryobacteraceae bacterium
TCGGGCCCCGGATTTTTGATGGAGTGAGAGACGCCTGCCGTCGCGAGAACCACAGCTCCTGTCCCTAGCCGGGAGCTCTCATTGCCGACGGTGACATCGGCGACGCCCTGGAGCACAACGTACAGTTTGTCTTGATCCGGGTGGACATGGGCCGCATGTTCCTGACCCGGCTCCAGGGAGTTCAAGCCCGCATAGAGGTAATTGCCTTGCGAGAGGAAAGACTTCCCCATCCTGTCGGTATGAAAAACGGCGTGCACACGTGGATCGGAAAAAATCATCGCAGCGTAGGATACCAGGGGAAGGCAGGCCTATGGTTACTGGAAACCCTGTTTTCTTGCATCTCCGCCCGTAAGCGCAGCTGTAAGCGAGTTTTCCGAGACCGCCCAGGTCCCGCCCCGCCAAAAGATCAGGCGCGTCCCGTCGGTCTGGACGCTGCCCAGGATTAGAACCAGTTCGTCGGCAGGAATAGAAACCACGGGCGCGACGGGGAACGTCGTGACCCGTTCTGCCTTGATCGGCCGGCGAATTCGAACGAAAGTTTGGTGCACCGTAATGCCTGACGTACGATTGGGTTCGGCTTTAAGATGAATCGGGACCAAGTAAGAATTCAGACGACGCAAAACTAGCGCGTTCTGCAGAGCTTCCCCGCTGTGCTATTCAACTGCTTCGTTTGAAAAACAGCCTAAGAAACAATTCTATTAGATGTATGTCAACAAATGGGGCCAATCTAAGAAAAAAATTATGATCTCTCAGCGCGCGAATTATGAAATCGAAGATCGGGGTCCAGGGTAGGCCCTTCGTGACAGGGGGGATAGACCGGCGGCTAACGGAGGGAACGAGCTGCGGCCGGCCGTCGGAAAGCAGGGCCGCAACCCGGATAACACTTTGAAACGCCTGCTCTTCAGGCTAGCGTGAATGGGCGATAGTCAATTCGCGCCATATCAGCCTCCCCGAGCCCGAGGAGTCCGGCAATCTCGACGTGCTCAGGCTGCATGCGGATGAAGCGGCTGTCGTCGTCCATCAAGGCGGTTGCCAGGGGCTTCATTCCCATTTCTGTCCGCTTTTCGTCCAGGACCTTCCATCCAATGCGATCCATCGCCACCGGATCTGTCGAGAAGTACATCGTTTTGTGCGCCCAGACATACTTTTCGACCTTTCTGCCCGGGCCTCCATGATAGGCGGCAAGGACTGCGTCGGTGATATTGAGGACCACCTTCTGCCGAATGATCGGATGGTCGACGATGGCAGGGATGAAGGTATTGCAGGAGTTGTTGGATGCGGAGACGTGGCTGCGGCTCACGTTGTTCACCAATCCATGGGACATGTTCTTGAGCGCCAGGGTGATGCCGGCGGATTGGTGGTGCTTGAGCAGGCACAAGTTGATCATCTTGTTGATGTCTTTGGTGATAAACTTCGCGAGGTAGCTGCGCCGGTGGTGCCGGTCTGAGGGATTCGCCTTAGGCAGCAACAGCGGGAGCTCGACGTATTGGTCGCCATCGTAGCCGTCCATGTCCAGTTGAAGCGGATGGGTTTGGTCCGTGGCGGCCATCCAGCGGACTCCTTGCGGCAGCCACTTATCGAAGCCGGCGTCGAGAAATTCCCGCTTGTAGCGGTCGTAGGCGATGATATCGCGTGCTTCGACGCCTGACTCCCGCAGGCACGCGATAATCTCCTGTACCACTTCGGGGGCCGAGATCACGTGCGGCCTCCCGACGGGATTCAGCTTGAGACCTACAACGTCACCCTTTTGAAAGAAAACCCGCCACGCATCCTGCCAGGAGGGTGCCCCTGTCAACTCCATCATTCCCTTGCGGAGCATGGCGCGCACCGCCTCGCGGTTGTATTGGCGGCCTGCGATGCTGCCCGAATGGGAAACCGCCACGACGCGGCCGGGATAGGGGCCAGGGATTCCCAGCTTGCGATCCTCGGCGGCCCGCAACTTGGTCGCCGCTCCCAGCAAAGCGCTCGCCAGTAACTCTCGACGGCCCAGTGTGAACATGATTGCCTCCCAAAGATTCCTGACTGCAAGAGTTGGACAAAGTGTAGCGCGTTTACTTCCCGGATGCCAAGCGTTACACTGCTTTCATATCAAACGGCCCTGTAAATAGCCGGGCGAGACATGGGGTGGATGATGCCTGACAGACGGTCTTTTATGCAACTCCTTTCGGGTGTGCCGGTGCTCGGAAGCCTTCTCGGAGGCCGGGCC
This sequence comes from Bryobacteraceae bacterium, assembly GCA_019686145.1. GTDB lineage: Bacteria > Acidobacteriota > Terriglobia > Bryobacterales > Bryobacteraceae > JADGHK01. The sequence continues at coordinate 2,207 of JADGHK010000320.1, forward strand.
GCTTTGGCTGCGCCCGCAACACGGGATTATTTCCGGGAGCTCGGGGTCCGGACTTTTATCAACGCGGCGGGTACCTATACGGCGCTGACCGCTTCGCTGATGCGGCCTGAGGTGATGCAGGCAATGCAGTATGCCTCGCGCTACTTTGTCCCGCTCAATGACCTGCAGGACGCGGTGGGCAAGCGCATCGCAGAGCTTGTCGGCACCGAAGCGGCTATGGTCACTTCGGGCGCCGCCGGGGCTCTTACGGTCGGGACGGCTGCGTGCATCACCGGCAAGAACCAGGACTTTATCAAACGCCTTCCCGATCTGACCGGCATGAAGAGCGAGGTGATTATCCAGAAGTCTCACCGCTATGGCTACGACCATGCCGTTCGCGCGACGGGAATTCGCATGGTGGAAGTAGAGACGGCGGCGGAGCTGGAGGCGGCGGTCAACGAGCGCACGGCGATGATGCTGTTCTTCAACGCCAACGAACCCGTCGGCAAGATTAAGGCCGAGGAGTTTGTCGCGCTTGGAAAGAAGCACGGCATTCCTACGTTCAATGATGCTTCGGCCGATGTGCCGCCGGTGACGAATCTGACGAAGTACGTCAAAATGGGCTTCGATCTCGTCACCTTCTCGGGAGGAAAAGGGCTTTGCGGGCCTCAGAGCGCCGGGCTGCTCTTTGGCCGGAAAGACCTGATTGAAGCTGCCCGCCTCAATACGTCTCCCTACAGCGACACGATCGCACGCGGCATGAAGGTCAACAAAGAGGAAATGCTCGGCATGCTCGTCGCGCTCGAATCTTATCTAAATCGCGATCATGAAGCCGAGTGGAGAGAGTGGGAGAAGCGGGTCAAGATTATTACCGATTCGCTTCGCGGCATCAAGAGCGTCACTCACGAAGTGGAGATTCCGCCCATCGCGAATCACACGCACCACTTGAAGATCCGGTGGGACCAGGAGGTGGTGAAGCTCTCTCCGCTGGATGTGGCGAAACAGCTTCGGGAAGGGAATCCCTCGATCGAGCCTTGTCCCATGACGAACAAGGAACATCTGGTGCTGACGGTGTGGATGTTGCAGCCGGGTGAGGCTCAGACGGTTGCGCGGCGCCTGAGCCAGATTCTGAGGTCGGCGGCGTAGCCTTAGATGTAAGCGATTACATCGATTTCGACGAGAGAGCCGCCGGGAATGCCTCCGGCCGCGGCGATCGTGGTCCTCACGGGCGGCTCATCGCCAAAGCGTCCGCGGAACACCTCGTTCATCGCGGCGTAATCCTTGAGATCGTTCAGATACACATTGCATTTGAGGACCTTCTTCATCGAGGACCCGGCGGCCTCGAGCTCCTTCTCGATCTCGTCCAGAACGTGTTTTGTGTGCGCTTTGATGTCTCCCTCAAAGTGCGCACCTTTGCCTGCAATGAACAGCAGGTTTCCATAGGACACCGCGGAGGAGAAGAGAGGCGTCTTTTCGGGCTTCTTCCCGTTGCGGTAGTGCACTTTTTTGGTTGGGCCGGTCTGCGCGTTGACAGCTCCTGTCGCAGCCAGACCTGTCGCGGCAGCTTTCAAAAACGTCCTTCTCGCTTTCGGCATAGCATTCACTTTACTCCAATGACCGAAATGCGCACCAGAGGAGCTTTCCGGCCAGAGCTGGACCGCGGAGCAGGCTGCACCGTGGTGCGGGTAGGGGGGGCTGCGGTGAAGAATCCTCCGTACTTGCTGTTCATCCGCTGAAAGTCGTCGAGATTGTCCAGATACACATTCGACGCGGTAATGTTCTGAAAGCCCATTCCAAAGGCCTGCAGGCCCGCGCCAATCTGCTCGAAGATTGTTGCTACCTGCCCCTCGATGTCGGGCCCGGCTCCGGTGGTTACTTCGCAGAAGACGGCGTCCCCGTCGGCGCGGCAGTTGGCGGCCTTCCTGGGCGTCGCCTTTGTCCAGACTCCCGTAAGACCGTAGGATGAGTTTGCAGGGAGCGCCTTGACCGGGATGTTGCCCTCGGCGCCGTCCACAAAGTAGCGATTGACGAGCAGGGCGCCTCCGGAGCTCCAGCCCGCCTCCTTCAGGACGGAGGCGAGGTGCTTCTCGACTTCGGCTTTATTGCGCCCGTAGAT
>JADGHK010000321.1 GCA_019686145.1 Bryobacteraceae bacterium
CACCTTGCCCGAATCCTACATCAGCAATCAGGACATCCCTGGGAGGTATCCTCCGGCGGCCGGAGGCGGGCAGGTTCCGGAATCGAGATCGCCGCTAAGCCTGCCGGAAATGAACGTTCCGCCGGGTGTGGCACCTGGCGAAATCGGAACTCTTCCGGGCCCACCGCCGCGCCCGGAGGACAAGGAAAGACGGAGGGGACCACGGCGTGAACCGAACGTTCCTTAGCTGCGCGCTGATCCTCATTGGCGTCGCGCGTGCATTTGCTCAGGACGGGCGTCCTGAGGCCATTCGGGGAGTCACCATCGAGCAGAAGCTGAATTCCTCGATTGATCCAGCTCTCGTCTTCCGCAACGAGTCGGGAGAGCGGGTGACGCTGAAGCAGTATCTGGGCCGAAGACCGGTTGTCCTGGCTTTGGTTTATTACAACTGCCCGAGCCTCTGCAATCTGATCCTGAACGGGGTTCTCCGCGTGAGCCGGACTTTGAAGCTGAGCGCCGGCAAAGACTACGACATTGTTGCCGTCAGCATCGACCCGCGGGAGACCCCGGAGCTGGCTGCGGCGAAGTGGAAGAGCTATGTGCAGAAATACGACCGGCCGACAGGGACATCAGGCTGGCACTTTCTCACGGGCGACGAGCCGTCGATCCGCGCGCTCGCCGATGCAGTCGGCTATCGCTATCGCTTCGACAAGGAATCAGGCACGTACTCGCACGCATCCGGCCTGATTGTCATCACCCCGGAGGGGCGCGTCTCGCGGTATCTGTTCGGCGTCGAGTATTCGGCCAGGGACCTGCGGCTTGCTCTCGTGGATGCATCGCGCGGCAGGATCGGCACGCCGATTGACCAGATTCTCCTGTACTGCTTTCACTACGATCCTCAAACGGGGAAGTACGGAGTCGTCATCATGAATGTCCTGCGGTTGGGCGGTCTCCTCACGCTGACCGCGCTCGCGGCATTCTGGCTGGCCATGTACCGGCGCAGGAGAGCGGAGGTGCGTCCGTGAGATTCCTTCCGCCCGCAGCTTCAACGGGCGCGGAAAGCGTCGATAGTCTGTACTACTTTCTTGTCGCCCTGACCCTCCTCTTTGCCGGCGGGATCTTTCTGACCGTGACGTATTTCGCGATCCGCTACCGCCGCCGGGATCCAAGGGAGTGCCCCCGTCCCGTACACGGAGGCGCGCTGCTCGAATCGGCCTGGATTGCGATTCCTCTGGTCATCGTCATGTTCATTTTCGGTTGGGGCGCCAAAGTGTACTATGACCTCTCCGTTCCGCCGAAGGACGCCCTCCAGCTCTATGTAATCGGCAAGCAGTGGATGTGGAAAGCGCAGCATCCGGACGGCCAGCGGGAGATCAACGAGCTGCATGTTCCGCTGGGCAGACCTGTGAGGATCGTGATGACTTCTCAGGATGTGATCCACAGCTTCTACATCCCCGCTTTCCGGCTCAAGCGCGATGTCGTCCCGGGATCGTACACAACCATGTGGTTCACTCCGACGAAGGTTGGCCGCTTCCGTCTGTTCTGCGCCGAATATTGCGGGACCGAGCATTCGAAAATGATTGGGTGGGTGACCGTAATGGAGCCAACCGACTTTGAGCGCTGGTTAAGCGGCGCCGGAGCGGAAGGCTCGATGGCGGAAGCCGGAGAGAAGCTGTTCCAGCGCCTGGGCTGCGCGGGTTGCCACCGGACGGACGCGCCGGGGCGCTGCCCGCCGATGACGGGCGTGTTCGGCAGTAGCGTCGTACTGGCAACCGGGCAGACTGTGATTGCGGATGAGCAGTATGTTCGGGAATCGATCCTCAATCCCAAGGCGAAGATAGTCGCCGGCTATCAGCCGGTTATGCCCAGCTATCAGGGACAGGTGACTGAGGATCAGTTGCTCTCCCTGATCGCCTATATCCGATCCTTGGCGGCTCCCGGCACAACGGAGACAGGTACCACCGCCGCCCAGCCTCAGGCTGCTCCCCCGGCGCCGCAGCCTCGGCGCAGCCGGGTTTCCGAAGGGGCGACGACAATCACACAACCGGAGCGGAGGCAACGCAAGTGAGCCCGACTGCAACCGAATTACCGAAAATCCACTACCTCAATGCAGCATATGGCCTGAAGAGCTGGCTGCTTACGACCGACCACAAGCGCATCGCAATTCTCTACCTGATCACCGTCACGTTGTACTTCTTTCTCGGCGGCTTCTTCGCGCTGCTGGTGCGGCTGGAGCTGATGACTCCCTCGTCTGACCTTCTCCGTCCGGAAACCTACAACCGCATGTTCACCATGCACGGGATAGTGATGATCTTCTTCTTCCTCATCCCGGCCATTCCCGCAATCATCGGAAACTTCGTAATTCCCATGATGCTGGGTGCGAGGGACCTGGCCTTTCCAAGGCTCAATCTGCTGAGCTGGTACCTGTTCATGGCGGGCGGTCTTTTTACGCTCTACGTCGTCGTTGTGGGCGGCGTCGACACGGGCTGGACGTTCTATGTGCCGTACAGCAGCGTCTACTCGAACTCTTACGTTGTAGCTACCGGGCTGGGCGTGTTCGTTACCGGGTTCTCGTCCATCCTGACGGGGTTGAATTTCATCGTCACCACGCACACCATGCGCGCTCCTGGGCTCACCTGGGGGCGGTTGCCTCTGTTCATGTGGTCCTTGTATGCAACCAGCCTGGTTCAGGTACTCGGTACGCCTGTGCTCGCCATTGCTGTCGCCCTTGTAGGGATTGAGCGGATCTGGAGGGTAGGCATTTTCGATCCGGCGCTTGGCGGCGACCCTATTCTGTACCAGCACTTATTCTGGTTCTACTCGCACCCAGCCGTTTACATCATGGTCCTGCCAGCATTCGGAGTGGTCAGCGAACTCGTACAGACCTTCTCACGAAAGAGAATTTTTGGCTACAAGTTCGTGGCCGGAGCGAGCATCGGCATTGCGGTTTACGGGTTCCTGGTCTGGGGGCACCACATGTTCACCACGCGCCAGTCCGTCTATGCGGGTCTGATCTTTTCGTTCCTCAGCTACTTCATTGCGGTCCCCTCGGGAATTAAGGTCTTCAACTGGACAGCGACGCTTTACAAGGGTTCGGTCTCTTACCAGACGCCGATGCTGTACACCTTCGGCTTCATTGGCCTGTTTACCATTGGAGGCCTCACCGGGCTGTTTCTGGCGGCCATGGGCCTTGATCTCCACGTCCACGACACCTACTTCGTGGTTGCCCATTTTCACTACATCATGGTCGGCGGCACGGTGATGGCCTACCTCGGAGCGATCCACTACTACTGGCCGAAGATGACAGGGCGTCTCTATCCGGACGCCTGGGGCAGGTTTGCCGCGCTGCTCGTTTTCGTCGGCTTCAACCTCACGTTCTTCCCGCAGTTCCTGGCAGGCTACCTCGGAATGCCGCGGCGCTATGCGGCTTACCCGGAAGAGTTCCATCTTCTCAATGTCATGTCGACCGCTGGGGCCTCTATCCTTGGCGTTGGATACGTGCTGCCGCTGATTTATCTCCTCTGGTCGCTCCGGCACGCTCCTCTTGCCGGTCCCAACCCCTGGGGAGCTCGCGGGCTGGAGTGGCAGACCCCATCTCCGCCGCCCACTTTCAATTTCGAAAGGACGCCCATCGTCACCGACGAGACCTACGAGTACTCGCTGGAGGAGGAGGAAGTTGTCTGAGTCAACGAGTGCCCTGGCCCACCAGTTCGACGATCTCGAACAGCAAGCTCGCTCCAACACCCTTGGAATGTGGACCTTTCTGGCGACCGAGGTGCTGTTTTTTGGCGGCCTGTTTACCGCTTACGTCGTTTACCGGCAGGCGTTTCCGGAGGCGTTCGCCGTTGGCAGCAAGCATATGGATGTCGTGGCGGGAACGGTCAACACGGTGGTCCTGATCGCAAGCAGCCTGATGATGGCGCTCGCCGTTCAATCCGCGCAGCTCGGGCTGCGCCGTCCCCTGATCATGTTTCTGCTGCTGACGATGACACTGGGAGCGGTCTTCCTGGGAATCAAGGCTTGGGAATACCACCATAAATACGTGGAGAATCTGGTCCCTGGAGTGAACTTCGTCTACGAAGGGCCGCTGAGGAACCAGGTGCAGATGCTGTTCCTGCTGTACTTCATCATGACAGGAACGCACGCCCTCCACATGGTGATTGGCATTTGCCTGCTGGCGTATCTGGTGCTGGCCGCCAGGCGCGGCAGGTTTTCACGGGAATACTTCTTCCCGGTTGAGATCGTGGGTCTGTACTGGCACTTCGTCGATCTGGTATGGATCTTTCTCTTTCCGCTGCTCTATCTGATAGGACTA
>JADGHK010000322.1 GCA_019686145.1 Bryobacteraceae bacterium
TCGCTACTGTCGCGCGCCGGAAGAACTTTGGATCGGCTGACCTGGACCGCTCGCTTGCGATGCTCGAAGACCACGCCGAACGCTTCTTCGGCCTTTTCCCGGAGGGGGAAGGGAGGCGGGGCTTTCATGAGCAGGAGGCGTTTCTCGAAAAGTACGAGGAGCATTACTTCGACCTGCTGCGCGTTCTCGAGCTGGTGGGCGCGAACTTACAGCTTGTGAAGGACGCGACGGATGAGGTTCTCCCCCTCTTTCGCCGGTCCCGGGAGCTTGCTGAGCGCCTGGCCTTCTGGCTCGAAGCGCGGGACCGCTCCTACGTGTACTGGATCGAGCGGAGGGGGCGCGGGTGCTACCTCCAGGCAACGCCGATTGACGTGGCCAACATCCTCTCGACAAAGCTGTTCGATCGCGTCGACTCCGTCATCCTGACCTCCGCCACCCTGGCAGTCGCCGGGGGGTTCGAGTTCACGGAAAAGCGGCTTGGCATCCCCGCTGCCCGGTCCCTCGTGGTTCCCAGTCATTTCGATTATCAGGAACAGGCTCTGCTCTACGTACCGCAGCATCTCCCCGATCCCCGGAGTCCGGGGTTTACGCGCGCGGCATCTGACGAGATTGTCCGGGTTCTGAACGTCTCGCGAGGACGCGCTTTTGTTTTGTTCACCAGCTACCAGCAGATGCGTGTCGCCTACGACATTGTTTCGCTTTGCATCGAGTATCCTGTTCTGCTGCAGGGAACCGGTCCCCGGCACGCGCTGCTTGAGGAGTTCCTCGAGACCCCGAACGCGGTCCTGTTCGCGACAGCCTCATTCTGGCAGGGCGTCGACGTGCCGGGGGAGCGTCTCAGCTGCGTTATCATTGATAAGCTGCCTTTCGCCGTACCGAGCGATCCGGTGGTCGAAGCGCGCATCCGGAATATCCGGGAAGAGGGCGGCAATCCCTTCTACGACTACCAGATCCCCCAGGCCGCCATCGCTCTGAAGCAGGGTTTTGGCCGGTTGATCCGCAGCCGGTCTGATCGCGGCGTCCTTGTGCTACTGGACAATCGAATCATGCGGCAGAGGTACGGGCAGGTGTTCTTCGACAGCCTGCCGGACTATAAATTCACGACGGAACTGAGGGACCTGGAGAACTTTTTCTATGTATGAAGTTGCCGTGGAACACGTGTTTGCTGCCGGGCATGCGCTGAGGAACTATCGCGGCGGATGTGAGAACATCCACGGCCATAACTTTCGGGTCGAGGTGGTGTTTCAGGGCGAGGAGCTGGACTCAGCGGGCCTGCTGGTGGATTTTGTGGAAGTCCAGAAGCTGATAGCGGACGTCGTCAGCCGGCTCGATCATGTGTTCATCAACGAGGTGCCGCCGTTTGACGTGCTGAACCCTTCTGTCGAGAATATGGCCCGGTACTTTCATGAAGAGATCGCCAGGGAGCTGGCCAAGGGGAAGCGAGAAAACCAGGTGAGGGTGGCGCAGGTAACAGTCTGGGAAACTGACGTCGCCCGCGCCGTGTATCGAAGCTGATCGAGCGGAGGGAGCTGTGGCTTATCGGCCGAAGTAGGCAGCGTTCCGCTGTGCAAAGCTTGCCCACTTTTCCGGCAGATCATCCAGCGCGAAGATGGCGGAGACGGGGCAAACGGGAACGCAAGCTCCACAATCAATACACTCGACCGGATCGATGTACAGCATCTCCTCGGTTTCGTACTTGGCGTCGTCTTTCTTCGGGTGAATGCAGTCTACCGGACAGGCGTCAACGCAGGCGGTGTCTTTCGTTCCAATGCAGGGTTCTGCGATTACGTATGCCATTCCGGATAACTCCTTTTCTATTAAAGACCTTACAGGACTTTGACTCGGTAAGATTCAATCTATAGCATATCGCACCCTGAAAGCCAACTACGGTGCAGCGGACGGGCGCAGGCACCCTTCAACCCGCCGCAGGACGGGCCGAACTGCATCCCTACAGTTCGTAGGGCCAATGCGGCTTGCTGAAAAGGCCTCCGTCGACCCAAAGAGTCTGTCCGGTGACGAAGTCTGCCAGCGGCCCGGCGAAGAATACGACAGCCCTTCCGACGTCATCCGGCATGCCGACTCGCCCCAGCGGGGTGAGCTTGCTCCAGGTGCCCGCGTAGTCGCCGGCCTCCTCCTTGGTCCGCTCAATCTCGATGGCGCCGGGCGCGACGCAGTTGACCGTAATGTTGTACTTCCCGAGCTCAACCGCCGCCACCTTGGTGAACTGCTCAATGCCGCCTTTGCTCGAGGTGTAATCGACCAGGCGGGGGAAGGCCAGCTTGTTGCAGCCCGAGCCAATATTGATAATCCGCCCCCCTCCGGCGTCCTTCATCCGCGCGGCGGCCCGCTGCGTACAGAGAAACGTGCCCTTCAGGTTAGTGTCGAGGACTCGATCCCACTCTGCTTCGGTCAGGTTCAGCAGTTCCTTCCAGGTCTGGACTCCAGCGTTGTTCACCAGGATGTCGAGGCGGGGAAACTTGTCGAAGACGTGGGTGAACATCGAATCGACGTCGGCGGAAACGCCCACGTTGGCCTGTACAGCAAAGGCCCTACGGCCCGCCGAGCAAATCTCCGCGACCGTTGCTTCTGCCCCTTTGCTGTCAGAATTGTAGTTTACGGCGACGTCGCAGCCTTCACGCGCCAGAGCCAGGGCGATCCCCCTGCCCACGCCCTTGCTGGCTCCGGTAACCAGTGCAGTTTTTCCCTTAAGGAGTCCGGCCATGGCAACGATTGTATCGGAACGGCCGCTACAGTGGATATGCTCCAGACTGAGTGCTATCAGGCAATTAGATCGCATCCACGGCGGGGGGCGGAGCGTCTATTATTAACAGAGTCCTAGAACAATTTTTTGACACAATTGGCAGTTGCCCCACCCCTCCGTTTCGAAGGACACTTGAATTTTCCGGGAGGCAGAACGAGAGTTGAATCTGAAACTCACTGAGAGCCAGGTCTACGAGCCGACGGAGCGATGGACCACCACCGACGCGGCTGAGCTCTATGACGTCGCCGCGTGGGGAAAGGGCTACTTCTCCGTGGGCGACAACGGCCATCTGTGGGTACATCCCACCAAAGAGCCAAACCGCCGGGTCGATCTGAAGAATCTCGTCGATAGCCTGGTGCTGCGCGGCATTAATCTCCCGATCCTGATCCGCTTCGCCGAGATTCTCAAGCACCGGATCCAGGAACTGCACGATGCCTTCCAGGCAGCGATTGCGGAGCACAATTTCCAGGGCAAGTACATCTGCGTCTACCCCATCAAGGTGAACCAGCAGCGGCAGGTCGTGGAGGAAGTCTTCCGGTACGGGCGTCCCTACGGCTTCGGCCTGGAGGCTGGTTCCAAGCCGGAGCTGCTAGCGGTCCTCGGTGTGGCGGACAACGACACCCCGATTCTCTGCAACGGCTTCAAGGACGACGAGTATATCGAAATGGTAATGCTGGCCCACAAGATTGGGCGGCGTATTATACCCGTCGTCGAAAAGTACACGGAACTCGACCTCATCATTAAGCACTCCCAGCGCGTGGGGGTCCGGCCCACCATCGGGCTGCGCTTGAAGCTTGCAAGCCGCGGATCGGGCCGCTGGAAATCCTCGGGCGGCTACCGCTCGAAGTTTGGCCTCACGGTCACCGAGGCGCTGCGAGCCCTGAATCAGCTAAAGTCGCTCGGGATGGAGGACTGCCTCCAGCTGCTGCACTTCCACCTCGGCAGCCAGATCACGAACATTCGCCAGATCAAAGCGGCGGTCATCGAGTGCGCCAGGATCTACGTAGAGCTGAAGCGCGCCGGCGCCGGCCTCAAATACATCGACGTGGGCGGCGGGCTCGGCATCGATTACGACGGTTCTCAGACGGATTTCGAGTCGAGCGTTAACTACACGCTGCAGGAGTATGCGGCGGATGTCGTCTACCACGTCCAGAACGTCTGCGACGAGGCCGACGTTCCTCATCCGACCATCGTCACCGAAAGCGGGCGGGCTGTCGCGGCCTACCACAGCGTGCTGGTTTTCAACGTTCTGGGCGTCAGCGGATTCGGCGAGCAGGACGTGCCCACCGAACTTCCGGATGACGTGGAGCAGCCCCTGATTGATCTCCTGGAGACCTACCGGTCGCTCAGCGCCAAGAACCTGCTTGAGAGCTTCCACGATGCGCAGCAGTCTCTCGACGCTGCTCTGAACCTGTTCAGCCTGGGCTATCTTCCGCTTCATCAGCGCAGCATCGCCGAGAATCTGTATTGGAGCATCTGCCGGCGGATCCTACGCATGGCGAAGGACCTCGAATACTTCCCCGAGGAG
>JADGHK010000323.1 GCA_019686145.1 Bryobacteraceae bacterium
GTATTCGCGCGTGCCGGTATATGAGGGCAAGCCGGAGAACATCATCGGATTCATTCACTACAAGGATCTGCTGCCGGTCTGGGAAGAACGGCGGCGGTCCAACGAACGCCGGCGTCCCGTACCGCAATTTCAGCTTAGAAAACTCATTCACAAGCCTCTCGTTGTGCCCGAATCAAAGCCGGCGAGTCAGTTGATCGACGATTTCCGGAAGAGTCACAAGCACCTGGCGCTCGTGGTCGATGAATTCGGCACGATTGTCGGCCTGGTGACATTCGAAGACGTCCTGGAGCAGGTCTTTGGTGAGATCGAGGATGAATACGACGTCCGCCGCCCCCTTCCCGCCCGCGAAGCAGAGGTGCTGGAACTCGAGGGCTCAACCAGCATCCAGGACCTGAAAACGCAGTATGGCATCGAGCTTCCAACCGAGGCCGGCTTCGAAACGCTCGCGGGGTTCCTGCTCTTCCGCCTCGGCTACATTCCCGTTGCCGGGGAGTCCGTGCAAGAGGGGGATCTTCGCTTCGTCATCCTGGAAATGGACCGCAACCGGATCGCCCGTGTGAGGATCGAGCGGCTCCAAATACCGAAGCTGCCCGAATGACGTTTTGGCGCTTCCTGGCGGTGGAGCAAGAGGTGTAGCATCTGCGCGGCTGGGCTAATCCAACACCTAGGGGCGCTGCCAGGGCTTGCCCCACACCCGTGTATCACCAGGAGGACCAGCGATGATCGTAACCAGCCGACGCCCGAATCAGGGGCTTACCGAGGATCAGCAGGAATCGGTTGTACAGATGCTAAACCGGCTGCTGTCCGATGAATTTGTTCTGTACACAAAGACGCGCAATTACCATTGGAACGTAGTCGGTCCCCGCTTCCATTCGCTGCACGAGATGTTTGAAGAACAATACGAGGAGCTCGAGGAATTCATCGACGAGATTGCGGAGCGTGCACGAATGAACGGCGGCCGGTCCTACGGAGCGCTTGGGGAATTCCTGCGCGAGACTCGTCTGCATGAGCAGCCTGGCGACGTCCCGGACGCCGACCGGATGGTCGAGAACCTGCTGAACGATCACGAGACCGTGATCCGGCAAATGCGCGCCGATATCAAGCGCTGCGACGAGGAGTTGAATTCCGTCGATACGTCCAACTTCCTTACCGACCTTCTCGAAAAGCACCAGAAAATGGCGTGGATGCTCCGCTCAACACTGGAGCACTAACGTCACGCGGCCCGGGCAGAGCGGACTTTGCCGCCCGGGCTGCCGGACGCTTCATGCCCCGGGCAGCGCCGGCCGAAAAGCGGACTTCCGCACCGCCTGGTCTTTCGTGCCTTCCAGGAGTTCCCGCATTGACTTGCGAAAGACCGGATGCCGCAGCTCCGGCGCGATCTCCGCAAGCGGCTCCAGGACGAAGCGCCTCTGATGCAAGCGCGGATGGGGAATAACGAGCCTGGGCGCATCCACGACAAAGCGGCCGAACAGCAGGATGTCAATGTCGATCGTACGTGGCCCCTTGGGAATCCTGCGCGAGCGTCCCAGCTCCGCCTCGATGGCCTGGATTCGGGAGAGCAGTTGCATCGGAAAGAGCTCCGTCGAACCCTCCAGGACGAGATTGAGGAACCAGGGCTGGTCCGGGAAGTCCTGCGGTTCGGTTTCGTAGACGGAAGAAATCCGCAGGACAGACACGCGAGCCTGCGAGAGCCGGTCGATTGCTTCCTGAAGGTAGGCTTCGCGGTTCCCCTGATTGGAGCCGAGCGAGAGATAGATCGTTTTCACTAGAACAAGGTCGTCTGGGCGCTTGCGGGACCGCTCTTAGGACGGATGCCGAAATATTCGAACGCTCCAGGCATGGCGACGCGCCCGCGCGGCGTGCGATCGATGAAACCAAGCTGCATGAGATAAGGTTCGTAGACTTCCTCGATGGTTGCCGGCTCTTCGTCGATGGAGGCAGCGATTGTGTTGAGGCCCACCGGTCCTCCTCCGTACTTTTCGAGGATCGTGCGCATAATCTTCTGATCGATCTCGTCCAGGCCGTAACGATCCACTTCCAGCAGATCCAGCGCCGTTCGCGCTACCGGCTCGTCGATGTGGCCCTGGGCGCGGACTTGGGCGTAATCCCGGACGCGCCGGAGCAGGCGATTGGCGATGCGCGGAGTTCCGCGACTGCGGCGCGCGATCTCCGCCGCCCCGGCTCGGTCGATGGAGACGCCGAGCAGTGCAGCAGAACGTTCGACGATCTTCGTCAACTCCTGCTCGTTGTAATGATTCAGCCGGAGGACCAGTCCGAAGCGCCCGCGAAGGGGGGCGCTGACGAGGCCCTGTCTCGTGGTCGCTCCGATCGCGGTGAAGCGCGGCAGAGGCAGCGAGTGGGTTCTCGCGCCGACGCCGGCGCCCACGAGAATGTCCACCCGGAAGTCCTCCAGCGCCGAATACAGCATTTCTTCGACGTCAGGCATCAGGCGGTGGATCTCGTCGATGAAGAACACCTGCCGGGCGCGGATATTGCTGAGGATTCCGGTAAGGTCGAGCTTCTTCTGCAGAATCGGTCCGGAAGTTTGGTCGAACGGGACACCCAGTTCAGCGGCAATGATGGTAGCCAGGGTAGTCTTCCCCAGACCGGGCGGACCGTAGAGCAGCACGTGGTCCATCGCCTCTCCCCTCCGGCGCGCTGCCTCGATTGCAATCGCCAGATTCTCCTTCAGCTTTGTCTGCCCTGTGAAGTCATCCAGCAAGCGAGGCCGAAGGCTGGCTTCGAATTGGACATCTTCCTCCTGCTGCGACGAGGAGACGATACCGTTCTTCGGCATGTATCTTTCAGATTAACGCACCAGTTCCAGGGAGCGGCGGAACAACGGCTCGAACTCTTCCGGTGTTCCCGTAGCCCTTGCCTTTCGCACCGCCGCGTCGGCTGCTGCGCGCTGGCATCCCAGATTGACCAGGGCGGACACGACGTCCTGTTCCACCGCTGACAGCGCGGTCGCTGCTGGTTGTCCCGCTGCCGCGGCCGCTCCGGCGGCCAGCGCCTCCACTTTGTCTCGCAGCTCCAGCACGATCCGCTCGGCTGTCTTTTTGCCGACACCCGGCACCTTGACCAATCGCGTTGCTTCGCCCGACCGGATGGCTGCCACGAGGTCGGCTACCGATAGCCCGGACAACACGGTCACTGCCAGCTTTGGACCAATGCCGCTAACTGTGACGAGCTTTTCGAACAACGTCTTCTCTTCGGGGGTGGCGAAGCCGAAGAGGCAGATCGCATCCTCGCGGACGTGCGTGTGTATGTGCAGCTTTACTTCCCGTCCGGTGTCCGGCATTGCCGAGAAGGTGGACACCGGCACACTGACGTCGTAGCCGACACCTCCGACGTCGACAATCAGTTGGTTCGGCTGCTTGTCGAGCAGCGTACCGCGAAGAAAGGCGATCATGGGAGAATTCAATTATCGTACATGGCACGACGGTTGTTCTTTGTCAGCCAGGTCCGCGGGGGCCGAGCCGGATTGAGCGGAGACGAAGCGAGACATCTTCGTCGAGTCCTGAGGGCGGAGATCGGGCAGAAGTACGAGGTGTCCGACGGAGAATCGTTATATCTGGCTGAAATTGAAGGATTTGGCAAAGAATCCGTCTCGTTCCGGATTCTGGAGCCGCTCGAGCCGCGTCCGTATCCGGTCCGCCTGACCATCCTGGCCGCTCTGATCAAGTTCGACCGCCTGGAATGGCTGATTGAAAAGGCGACCGAGCTGGGCGTCGCGCGGGTCGTTCCGGTTGAGACGGAGCGCAGCGAGAAGGGGCTCGAGCGTGCGGCGTGCAAGCGTCTGGAGCGCTGGAGGCGGATTGCCTTTGAGAGCAGCCAGCAGTCGCGGAGGGTGAGTGTCCCTGAGATTCGGCCGCCCTTGACCTTTGAAGCCGCTCTCGAACAGGAAGGCGAGTATCGTTTGTGCCTGGATGAGGCTTGCGGCCTGCCTCCGATCCTCTGGGGATTGCCGAAGGTTCGCTGCGCTTCCGACCGCGTTCTCCTCTTGTGCGGTCCTGAAGGCGGATGGGTGGACCGGGAGCGTGAAAGCGCCGACCGCGCCGGATGGAGGCGCGTTTCCCTGGGGCCGCAGATCCTGCGGGCGGAAACAGCGGCGATCGCGGGTCTTTCCTTGATCAGCTCTGCGTGGCAGGTGCCGGTAGAATGAAGACAGCATGCGCGAGTACGCGGTCGACCGCCTGCGCAGTCTTCTCGGCAAATTCGTATTCGAGCTTCACCGGGCTTCCAGGTCTCGCGATCCGGACGCCATCCATGATCTGCGTGTGGC
>JADGHK010000324.1 GCA_019686145.1 Bryobacteraceae bacterium
GATTAGAGACATGAACAGCATGGATAGCAAACTCTTCGGTTCCAACCGCCGCTGGGACCTCCCGCCACTGATTCTGCATCCGTTCAGCGACGCTTCAGCTCCGAATAAGCTCGTGGAGAGTTCGCGCGCCAACCTGATGCTGCAGGGTCTGCTTCCATCGGGCGACCTGAGCGCGGAACAGATCGAGCGCCGCCTGCTCGAAGGACGGGTGTGTGAGATCCGCATGCTGTTTTACGTCGGCCGGGATCTTCTGCGGTGGGTGGAACAATGCATGGAGGTTGTGGAGCGGGACCCGGAACTCGCGGTTGCCCAAATACGGCCGCACAGCTTCCTGCACCTGCTCATCCACGACACCCCCAAACCCGTCAAAGACAAGTTGCGCAAATGGGGCGTAGCCGACTACCGGGCGATCTTCACAAGGGCCATCGGCCTGAACACCGTCTTCTGCCAGGTCCCGGATCCCGAGATCCTGTCAACGGACTTCATCCGGAATTACTACCGCTACGCCGACCAGCTCTTCTCCTGCAGCCAGCGCATGTGCCCGTTTACTCCCATTTCTTCCGCGAATTTCCATTTCGAGCTCTTCGCGTCCGGTGAATACTCCCGCCTGCTCGAAAGGGAATGGGAAAAGGACGCCGACTAGCCCCGAACGCCGTCCCTCGGGAACCTAGCTGTGACGAATCACCAGAACGTCCCCGTCCTTGACGATGTAGTCCTTCCCTTCCAGACGCAGCAGTCCCTTCTCCCGCACTCCCGCATACCCGTTGAAATCGATGAGGGTTTTCCAGTTGACGACTTCCGCGCGGATGAACTTCTTCTCAAAGTCGGAGTGGATCGCTCCAGCGGCCTTTACTGCCGTGCTGTTCTGCGGGATCGTCCAGGCGCGCACTTCCGTTTCGCCCGCGGTCAGGAAGCTCATCAACCCCAGCAGCGAGTACGTAGCGGAGATCAGGCGGACCAGACCCGACTCGCTTAATCCGTAGCTCGCCAGATACTCCTTGGCCTCTTCCGGCGCGAGTTCCGCAAGTTCGGCTTCGATCTTTCCACACACTGCCGTGACGGCGGTTTTCGGGCGATTGGCCAGGGGCCCTTCCCGGTACTCCTTCTCAATCTCCGCCATCCGAGGAGCATCGGCCTCGCCGAGGTTCAGCACATACAGCACCGGCTTGAGCGAGAGGAACTGAAAGCCGCGAATTCGCTTCTCTTCTTCGGCCGTGAACTCGAGGCCTCGCAGGGGCTTGTTCTCCTCGAGCGCGGCCTTGCACCGCACCAGCAGTTCATACTCCTGGTCGAGTTCCGGGTTCTTGATCTTCTTGCGATCCTTCTCAAGGCGCTCCAGGCGCTTTTCCACGACGACCAGATCGCTCAGGATCAATTCCGTCTCGACGTCCTCGAGGTCCCGCAGCGGATCCACACTGCCCTTTTCGTGGGGTACCATCTCGTCCTGAAAGACGCGCAGCACATGCGCCAGCGCGTCGACGACGCGCAAGCTCGCCAGGTAGCTGGGATCGCGGAGGGCCTCCTTCGAAATCGCAGGAAAATCGAGGTACTCGACGGTGGCATAGGTCACCTTGGGCGGCTCAAAGAGCTTCGCCAGGGCGTCCACACGCTCGTCGGGCACCTTGGTCACGCCCACGCGTGCTTCCATGGAGCCCACCCGCGTCGCTTCGTGAGCTCCCGTCAGGATAGTGAACAGCGATGTTTTGCCCGTCATGGGCAGGCCGATAATGGCAGTCTTCATAGATACGATTTCTTCTTCTCTACAGCGGAACGTCGACTGAGGTAAGGATATCCTGTATGATGCGGTCGGCGGCCTCAGACCTCCGGGACGAGAGCGCGGCTCGATTGTTGACGACAACGCGATGGGCAAAGACGGGCACGGCTAAACGCTTCACATCATCCGGCAGCACGTAGTCGCGTCCTTCGATCAAGGCGAGCGCCTGGGCCGCACGGTAGAGCGCCTGTGACCCTCGGGGGCTGACTCCCAGAGAAAGGGACTCATGCGTGCGCGTCTTCTCCACGATCGCCAGCATGTAGTCGACAATCGAGTCATCCACCGAGACCCGCTCCACGCTGGACTGGATCTGTACCAAATCTTCCGCGCCAATCACCCCTCCGATCGGTCCGGACCGGTTGACGTCCGTGCTCCGCAGGATCTCCCGTTCACTGGCGGGATCCGGGTAGCCGATCTGAATCCGCATCAGGAAACGGTCCATTTGCGATTCGGGAAGCGGGTACGTGCCATGATGCTCGACGGGGTTTTGGGTGGCGATGACCATAAAGGGCTCGCTCATCGGGTACGACCTGCCGTCGATCGTCACCTGCAGCTCATTCATGGCTTCGAGCAGGGCCGATTGGGTCTTCGGCGTCGCGCGGTTAATTTCGTCCGCCAGCAGGAAATTCGTGAAGATCGGGCCGGGCTTAAACTCGAACTCCCGCGAATGGGCATTGTAGACGGTCACACCCAGCACATCGCTTGGCAGCATGTCGCTCGTAAACTGCACCCTCTGGAAAGTGCATCGCACAAGCCTGGCCAGAGCGTGGGCCAGTGTGGTCTTCCCGACTCCCGGAACGTCCTCGATCAGCAGGTGGCCCTTGGCGAGGAGACACACGAGGGACAGGCGCAATACCTCTGCCTTTCCACGGATTACCGAGCCTAGGGCAGCTTCGAGATCTGTCAGCTTCGAGTGCGCAACCGGCGGGGCATCCGAGAGTTCCCGCGGCGTCATCCCTTCTATGATAGCGGATCGCCGCCTCCGCTACCCCACACTGCTCCGCAGCGCCGCAAGGTATGAGAGTGCCGCAAAGGCTCGCACAGAACCGCCGCTCCTCTTGAGCAGGTAAAGTGTAATTTAGGATCAAGTTTGTCGCTTTCACACAACCTGGACCCATTGTGGACCCGCGGGAACCAGATGATCTCCGCCTGGACTGGCAGAAGGATCGTCTTGCGCGGGGTGAACCGCTCCGGGCTCGAGTACTCCGAGCCGGGGACAGCCGGATTCCTTGCGGCTGCCGGGATTTCCCGCGTAGAGATACAGGAGATTGCCAGCTGGGGCTGCAATATCATCCGCCTTCCCTTCAATCAGGACTGGGCGCTGCACGGAAGAGGCGCTTTCTCTGCCGAAAGCTACCTGCAAGCCCTCGACACCACGATTCGCTGGGCTTCCGAGTTCGGAATGTATACGCTGCTCGATCTGCAATGGCTTTCGGCTGACGTTCAGTGGGGCTGCCTCAAGGACGGCTCCGTGAACCGCGTGGCGCCGCTCCCCGATCGAAGCTCCATCCTGCTCTGGCGAACCCTCGCGGAGCGCTACCGGGAGGAACCGGCTGTCCTCTACGACATCTTCAATGAACCACACGATCCCCTGCCCGATGACCCGCATCCGGTCCTGGATCCCTCCGGCAGCGAGATCCCTGGTCGGCGGGTTTCTGCCGCCGTCTGGTCGGAGTGGGCGGAAACGCTGACCGGCACGATCCGGGAGGCGCATCCGCGCGCCGCCGTCTTCGTTTCCGGCACGAACTGGGGTTATGACCTGAGCGGCATCACCGTGAATGCCGAAGGCGTGGTCCTTTCCACCCACATCTACCGCGGCAAACAGCCGTCCTGGGAACGGGCGTTTGGAACCATTGCGGCTTCAAGGCCGGTGTTCGCCGCCGAATGGGGCGGAGAGGACGACGATGTTGCCTGGGGGCGGAACCTGGCTGAATACCTCCGAAGCATCGGCATAGGCTGGACAGCCTGGAGCTGGCGCGACTGGCCGCACCTTCTCTCCGGCGGCCGCCCGACCCGCTTCGGGGAGTTGGTTAAGGCGGAATTGGCCGGGTGAGTCAACGGTTCGACGTCCTCGTTCTCGGCGGCGGAGCGGCCGGGCTCTTTTGCGCCGCCGAGGCTGGCAAGCGCGGCCGCCGGGTGGCCATCCTTGAGCACAATCGCGAGATTGGCCGGAAAATCCTGATCTCGGGCGGAGGGCGCTGCAACTTTACCAACCTGCATGTCCGCCCGGAGAACTTCCTGTCCGACAACCCGCACTTCACCAAGTCCGCACTGGCAAGATACCGTCCCTCGGACTTCCTGCGCCTCATCGAGAAGCATCGCATCCCCTATCACGAGAAGAAGCTCGGGCAGCTATTCTGCGACCGCTCATCGCGCGACATCGTTGAAATGCTGCGCCGCGAGTGCGAGGCGGCAGGCGTCGCGATCTATACGAACTGCCGCGTCCAGCATGTGCGAAGGGACACACGCTACACCGTGGAAACCTCGCT
>JADGHK010000325.1 GCA_019686145.1 Bryobacteraceae bacterium
GTTTGAGCCCGCGATTTCGCTGTAAATCTACTGCCGGACCGGCCTCCAGCATCAGGCACTTTACACCCTTCTTTGTCAGGGTATGGGCAGCCATGCCGCCCGAAGCCCCTGAGCCGATGATGAGAACGTCGTAAACCTGCGGAGACATGGATTCCTTACTTTACTCCTAGTCGAGTGGATACCAGTAAAGGCCGACGGCGGAGGCGCGGCGGCCGCCCGAGGCCGCGCTGGCTGTGGCGTACTCTCGTGAGTTCAGGGTTGCTGTGCGGACATCCTGTTTCGCCGCACGTAAAAACCGGGCCAGCGGATCAGCGGGAGGATCAGGGGTCCACGGCTCACGCAAGGGCGCCAGAAGGGTTGCCGCCTGCGTGCCGTCGACTTCGGAAAAAGCCTTGCCAAATTGCTTCTTTGCCTGCGCGTTGAGCAGGTCCAGCCCCTTCTTATAAAGTTCCTGCCGGTCCGCCGGCGAAGCTCCTATCAGAAAATCCAGAAACTCCGGCGCTCCGGCTTCGATCGCTCCCGGAAGGCCATCCATTGCCGGCATTAGTACTTCCGCCAAGCGCCGGAGCGTTGAAAATTGCGCAGCGTTGAAGAAGCGAGGCAGCGGCTGGGCAGCGTCGTCAGCGACGGAGATCTCGAGCTTCGGCAGTTGAGCCGACGCGCCCATCCCCGGAAACGCGGGCGCCTGCGATGCGGCCGCCGGAGAGGCAGCGCGTGGCGCCTGCTGTGCGGCGAGCGCAGTTGCAGCAGGAGCCGCCGCGATTGCCTTGAAAAATCGTCTGCGTCTCATGATTGCATCCTGGAAATAAATGGGGCGATAAACCTCACGACGGCAATATCATATCGGATGTTACACAGGCAACGCCAAAACGTCGCAAATTTGGCCTGAGATTGCGCTAATCTTAAGACCAAAGTCGAGGCCCGGTAACCTTGGCCCGCTTTTTCGTCATCTGGTATAGTTCAGTTAAACCACGCGTCGTACGGAGAGCACACACATTGGAACAGTCGACACGAAAGGATGGTGTCCAGTGAGTTCGAAACGTGACCCAGAGAGCCAGACCAGGCCGAAAGGCGGATTCTCCCGCCGCAGCCTGCTAAAGACGATCGGCGTTGGCAGTGGCGCCGTCGGCCTGCTCGAGCAGGACATCCAGGCGCAAACGGGGGCAGCGAATGTGGCGGGCCCGGGCGAAGTGCCCGTCACTCTGACAATCAATAACAAGCCGGTGAAGGTGAATGTTGAGCCCCGCGTGACGCTGCTTGATACGCTCCGGGACAAACTCGATATGACCGGAGCCAAGCGGGTTTGTGACCGCGGCACCTGCGGCGCCTGTACCGTAATTATTGATGGGAAGGCGATGTATAGCTGTACCGTCCTCGCAATCGACGCACAGGGACGGAAGATTGAGACCATTGAAGGCCTTTCCAGCGGATCGCGCCCGCATCCGATGGTTAAGGCGTTCGTCGATAACGACGCGCAGCAGTGCGGTTACTGCACACCCGGATTCGTGATGGCGGCAGTCAGTTTCGTCCGCCGGAATCCCAAGCCCACGGAGCAGCAGGTGAACGAAGGTCTGGGCGGCAATCTCTGCCGGTGCGGCACCTACATGGGAATCCGCAAGGCAGTTCTGCAGGCCGCCAAGGAGATGGGAGGACGCAATGCCTGAGTATAGCTGGCCGCCAATGGACAAGCGGCGGGTGATAGGCAAGCGCATCAGCCGCCTCGATGGAATTGCAAAGGCGAGTGGGCGGGCCAAGTATTCCTCCGACACGAACCTGCCTAACATGCTGTACGGCGTCTTGCTGACCTGCCCGCACGCGCATGCAACTGTAAAGAGCATCGACACCAGCGCCGCCGAGAAGAGCCCGGGCGTGAAGGCTGTTCGCGTCATTGCTCCCGCCGGCACCGAAATTCAATGGGCCGGATGGGAAGTCGCGGCAGTCGCAGCGGAAACCGAGCAGCAGGCCCGCGACGCCGTTCGCAAGATCAAGGTCGAATATGAGGTCCTGCCCCATGTCGTGCGGGAGGAGAAGCTGGAACAGGTCGGCACTCGCGCCAAGCCCTCCGGTGAGCGCGAGACAGGCGATCCGGACGCCGCCTTCAAGGAGGCCGACGCTGTTTCTGAAGGCCATTACGGCATACCGGTTCTGGCGCACTGCTGCCTCGAGCCGCACGGGCAGGTGATCGCCTGGGACGGCAAGAAACTCCAGTACTGGCCGTCGACGCAGAATGTGTCGGGCATCGCAGCAGATTTGGGCCGCGCGCTCGAGTTCCCGGCTGCTCAGATCACCGTCGAGATGGATCATATCGGCGGCGGCTTCGGCAGCAAATTCAATGCCGATCGCTGGGGTGTGGAGTGTGCTCACCTTTCAAGGGCCGCCGGCGGGCGCCCGGTGAAGCTCTACCTCGACCGTGCTACGGAAGTCACGATCGCCGGTGTCCGTCCCTCGGCCTTTGCCAAGATCAAGATTGCAGGCAAGAAGGATGGCACCATCACCGCCTGGGAGTCGGAAAGCTGGGCTTCCGGCGGAATTGCAGGCGGCGGACTGCCTCCGATCCCGTACGTCTTCGCGGCGCCTCGCACGGGTATCCCGAACCAGCGCCTGAAGCACATGGCCGTGTCCTTGAACACTGCCCCGCAGCGTGCCTGGCGCGCGCCCAACAACCAGCAGGCGTGCTTCCTCACCTGCGCCGCGATCGAGGATCTGGCCGACAAGCTCAACATGGATCCCCTGGACGTCTATCTGAAGAACGTCGATAAGACGGCCAGGCCGGAAACGTACGCATCGCAACTGAAGAAGGCGGCCGAGCTGGCAGAGTGGAAGAAACTCTGGCGCCCGCGCAAGGAAGCCAAGGGCACTTTGCGGCGTGGTCTTGGCATCGGCATTAATACCTGGGGCGGTGCGGGACATCAGAGCACCTGCCTTACCAAGATCCACCCGGACGGCACCGTTGAAGTGGAACTCGGTTCGCAGGACCTTGGTTCCGGCACCCGGACGGTCATCGCGCAGGTTGCGGCCGAAACGCTCGGGCTTCCCGTGGATGCGATCAAAGTCAAGATTGGCCGCAACAGCTATCCGAATTCCGGCGCCTCCGGCGGATCAACGACAGTCGGCGGTGTTTCTTCCTCCACGCGGAAAGCCGCGGTCAATGCGCTGGAGAAGCTCTTCGCCGTGGTGGCTCCGGCGCTGGGAGTTCCCGCAGAACAGCTGGAGGCGGCGGATGGCCGCATCCAGGTGAAGGGCAACCCCGCGAAGGCCATGCCGTGGAAAGCAGCATGCCAGAAGCTCGGCGTCAACAGCATCTCGGCTGACGGCGAGAACATACCGAAGGTCGCTCCCAAGGAAGGATTGAACTCGCAGGGAGCTTCGGGAGTTCAAATCGCCGACGTCACGGTCGACGTCGAAACCGGCGTCGTGAAGATGAACCGTTTGATCGCAGTGCAGGACTGCGGTCTGATCATCAATCCCAAGCTTGCCGAAAGCCAGATCTACGGCGCATGCATCATGAGCATCTGCGGCGCGCTGATGGAGGAGCGGATCATGGATCCGACCACCGGCCGCGTCCTGAACGCCGATATGGAGTTCTACAAGCTGGCCGGCATCAAGGATATCGGAGAGATTATCGTTCATTTGGACATCTCGCCCGAGCATGACCAGAAGGGCGTGATTGGATTGGGTGAACCGCCGGCGGTCGGCGGCATCGCGGCGATTGCCAATGCGGTCGCAAATGCGGTAGGAGTGCGAGTGCCGATGGTTCCGCTAACCCCGTATCGGGTGCTGTCCGCTCTCCAAAGGAGGATGGCGTAAAGATGCAAGCTTTTGAATACGCAAGCCCCAAAACGCTCAAGGAAGCCGTGGCGCTGCTAGGAACCCGGTGGGGGGAAGCCGACGTCCTCGCCGGTGGCACAGACCTGATCAGCCTGATGAAGGACTACCTGCACACTCCCAAGCGGGTGGTCAACGTGAAAGGCATTAAGGAGCTGGCGGGAATCTCGAAGACCGGCGCGGGGTTGCGAATCGGCGCTATCGTAACCGTCGACGAGCTGTTGAACAACGCCGCGGTCCGGGCGGAGTACCCGTCGCTGATTCA
The DNA here is from genome assembly GCA_019686145.1 of Bryobacteraceae bacterium. Taxonomy (GTDB): domain Bacteria; phylum Acidobacteriota; class Terriglobia; order Bryobacterales; family Bryobacteraceae; genus JADGHK01. The sequence goes on from JADGHK010000325.1 coordinate 4,091, forward strand.
GGCAGCGCGAGGCATTGCCAGCCCACAGATCCGCAACATGGGGACGATTGGCGGCGACCTCTGCCAGAGGCCGCGCTGCTGGTACTTCCGTACCGGCAACGGCCTGCTGGCAATGAAGGACGGCAAGTCGCTTGTCGTTTCCGGAGACAACCGCTATCACGCCAT
>JADGHK010000326.1 GCA_019686145.1 Bryobacteraceae bacterium
ATGACCTCGCCGTGGACGTCGGTTAATCGGAAATTCCGGCCGCTATAGAAGTAGGTGAGCTTCGTGTGGTCGAGGCCGAGCTGATGGAGGACCGTGGCGTGCAGATCGTGCACGTGAACCCGGTTCTCCACCGCCTTGAACCCGAAATCGTCCGTAGCGCCGTAGGTCATGCCTCCCTTGAAGCCCCCTCCTGCGACCAGATAGGTGAAGCCGTGATTGTTGTGGTCGCGGCCGTTCTGTACCTTCACCAGGCCGCCGATCTCGACCGCCGGGGTCCGCCCGAACTCCCCGCCGATCAGTACGATCGTTTCCTTCAACAGCCCGCTCGCCTTCAGGTCGCGAAGCAACGCCGCGATGGGAGCGTCCGCGCGCGCCGCCAGCGGACGGTGCAGCTCGATATCGTCGTGGTTGTCCCAAGGCTGGAAATTCCCGAAGTAAACCTGGACCATGCGGACGCCGCGCTCCACTAACCGGCGGGCGATCAGGCAGCCGCGGGCGAAGTCTCCGTCGCCGTAGCGCTCGCGCACCGCTTCCGGCTCACGCGTGATGTCAAAGGCTTCGGGCGCCTCTGCCTGCATTCGAAACGCGATCTCAGCCGATTGAATGCTCGCTTCGAGCTGCTGGTCCGAACCCACGCGATTCAGATGCAGCCGGTTGAGGTCGTTCACCAGATCCAGCTCCATCCGCTGCTCTTCCGGCGTCCACCGCGTGTTCCGGATGTTGGCGATCAGCTTCTGCGGATCCTTTTCCTCGAGCGAGATATACGTGCCCTGATGCACCGCGGGCAGGAACGCCGAAGTCCATAGCTGATGCCCAAGCACCGGCAGGCCCGGGCAAAGGACGACGAATCCCGGCAAATTCTGGTTCTCCGTGCCGAGGCCGTAGGTGAGCCATGAGCCCATCGAAGGGCGGCCGGGGAGCTTTTCGCCGCAATTCAGGAGAAACAGAGAGGGCTCGTGGTTGGGGCGGTCCGTGTACATCGACCGGATGACGCAGATGTCGTCAATCATCGATCCGATCTGCGGGAAGATCTCGCTGATCTCGATCCCGCTCTCGCCGCACCGCTTGAATTGGAACGGTGACCGCATTAAGTTGCCCGTCTTCCGCTCTGTCTTGAGGTTCCCTGTCGGCATCGGCTGCCCGTGGTATTTGTCAAGCATCGGCTTGGGGTCGAAGGTGTCCACCTGAGACGGCCCGCCGTTTAGAAAAAGATAGATGACATGCTTGGCCCGGGCGGGGAAGTGGGGCGCTTTGGGTGCGAGCGGATTACGATCGTCGGCCGCCGAGAGCACTCCCTGCAAGCCGACCATCCCGAATCCTGCGCCGATCTTCGTTAACAGTTCTCGTCGTGTCATCTGCCGCTCCCTCTAATCCACAAACAGGAACTCGTTTGAAGTGAGCAGAGCCCGGGCATACATGAGCCATTTCGCCTTTGCAAGGAAGTCCTGCCCAAGACGCAGTTCTTCGGGCTCCGGCTGCCTGCCGAAGACAAGCCGGTAGGCGTTGCGGATGCGATCCTCAGTGCTCCCGCTCCCGGCCTCCAGGCGGGCCGCAAGGGCTTGCGCCTGCCGCTCGACAAACGGACTGTTCATCAGAAACAGCCGTTGGAGCGGCACATTTGTTGTCAGTCGCCCTTCGCTCGTGCTGTTCGGATTGGGGAAATCGAACAGGGCGAGCGTGGGATCCAGCTTCCGCCTGCTTACGAATCCGTAGATGGTTCGTTTGGTGTTTGTCTCGTCCAGTGGTTCGGCCTTTTCGCCGGGCGTAAGGTCCAGGGTGCCGGAGACAAACATCATGGAATCCCTCAGCGCCTCCACATCCAGCCTCCGTCGATTGGCTCGCCATAACAGGAGATTGCCGGGATCCTTGGCCATGTTCGTTTCGTCGTTCGCCGCGCTGAGCTGGTAGACCGCCGACAGCATGATCTCACGGTGCATCGCCTTGATCGACCAGTTGTTCTCGATGAACCGGGCGGCGAGGTAGTCGAGCAGCTCCGGGTGCGTCGGACGTTCTCCGAGCTGGCCGAAGTTGCTGGGAGTCCCGACAATCGGCCGTCCGAAGTGATATTGCCAGATCCGGTTCACCATCACGCGCGCCGTGAGCGGGTTCCTGGGATCGACAATGTCTTCCGCCAGTTCGAGCCGTCCGCTGCCCTTTGTATAGCGCTTGCGCTCGGGTGGGGAGAGAATCGCCAGGAACCGGCGAGGAGCAACCTCACCCAGGTTGTTGCGATCCCCTCGAATCTGCACCTTCACATCCGCGGGCTTCTCTTTGTCTCTGATGATCTGGAGGAACGGGTATTTCTCCGGCAAGGCCTTCTTGAGCTGCTCGAGCTCTGCCTGCTGCGCCTCCAGATACGTCTTCCATTCGCCTTGCAGGAATCGCTCGATCGTTCCTTTGTGGTAGTAGTAGATGCCATCCGGAGTCTGGAAGAAGCCGGCGGAGTCCCTGGACGACTTCTCAAACAGGTCACGCCACAGGTTGAATTTGTCGCGGCTCAGGGAAACCAGGGAGGCGTTGGCGATATCGTTTCGCTGCGGATTCAGGCCGAGGGTGATCTTGTTCTTCTCGTCAACCTCCCGCTTCTCCTCGAGGACATCGAGAACGAGCTGCTGAAATTCGTAAGCTTCCCGTTCGAACTCCTTCTCGCTTGCCCCGCGCGCTGCAAGATCGAACCATTTCTTCAGGAAGGGATGTTCCTTGTCCGGCGACGCCAGGTAGTTTTTCCAGCGGGAGAGGGTTTCGGCATCGAGCCCGGCGCCGTCCCGCAAACCGCGCGCGGCGAGCATAAAGGCGGCCGTCTGCGAGGCCAGGATCTCGGCAATCTGCTGCCGCTGTATATCGTAGAAGCGCTGGATCTGAGTCTCCTTGCGCTTTACTTTTTCTTCCTGCGCCTTCCAGGCGTCGACGACATGGGCGGGCGCGAGCGGAAGCTCATCCAGCTGGGTGCTGGAGAAGATGCCCTGGAGCGAGTAGTAATCCTTCGTCGGGATCGGATCGTATTTGTGGTCGTGGCACTGGGCGCAGGCGACCGTCAGCCCGAGGAAACCGCGCGTCGTGGCGTCGACGCGTTCATCCTGCATCTCGGGGCTCAAGGCGTAGAAGCCCAGGCCGGCGGCGTACTGGTTCGGGTCGTTTGACGCCATCATGTCACCGGCGATCTGCGCCTTGACGAAGAGGTTGTACGGCATGTCCTCGTTGAACGCGCGGATAACCCAGTTGCGATAGCGGAAGCTGTTGGGATAGGGCTCGTCTTTGGTCGAGTTCAGGCTGTCATCGGAATAGCGGGCGAGGTCGAGCCAGTATCTCGCCCAGCGCTCCCCGTAATGGGGCGAGGCAAGCAGCCGGTCCACCACCTTGGCGAAGGCATCCGGGGAGTTGTCGGCAAGGAAGGCGTCGACCTCCTCGGGCGTCGGAGGCAGGCCGATCAGGTCGAGCGTGGCGCGGCGGATTAGCGTACGCTTGTCCGCCGGTTTCACCGGACGAAGCCCTTCCTGTTCCAGCCTGGCCAGAATGAAGCGGTCGATGGGCCCGCGCGGCCACGAGGCGTCTTTCACCTGCGGCGGCTCCGTCTTCTTGATCGGCTGGAAGGACCAGAAGGCGCGCTGCTCCGGTGAAATCACGTACTCGCTGCTTTGGGCGGACTCCGTCTGAGGAGCATCGTCCTCCGGCCAGTAGGCGCCGTCCTTGATCCAGGCCTTGAGGATGTCAATTTGCTCGGGCTTAAGCTTCCGCTGGGGCGGCATTTTCAGACGGTCATGAGAGTGCGTGACTGCCTGAATCAGGAGACTCTCTTCCGCCTTCCCGGGCACGATAGCGGGTCCGTGCTTGCCGCCTTCGAGGAGCCCTTTTTTCGAATCAAGCCGGAGGCCTCCCATCGCGCTTTGGCGATGGCAGGCGTAGCATTCGCTGGCCAGCAGGGGCCGGACCTTCATTTCGAAGTGTTCCCGCTGCTCCTCATTCGCGGGATGCGCTCCAAACAGGGAACCCAGAGCGAGTGCGGAAAGCGTGAGACGGAGACCCAGTTTCGCCATGTCAGTAACGCCGCAGCGGCTCCATGATGATTCTATGCCCGACCGCCGCCGAAGTGTAGCCTCCCTATCACCTGAAAGGAACTTGGATCGAGCCCGCGGCAATGGTATACTGATGGCTGTATCATTCGGGCGCGTAGCTCAACTGGCAGAGCAACTGACTCTTAATCAGTAGGTTGAAGGTTCGATTCCTTCCGCGCTCACCA
>JADGHK010000327.1 GCA_019686145.1 Bryobacteraceae bacterium
CCTTTTGGCCTGATCTCAGCACTTCAAAAGCTTGAAGGATTCTCCAAGCGGATCCCGATGGATGCGAACCCGTCGACGGCCCACATGTTTATCATCAAGCCGTTCACCGGTTCGGCGCTGATGAAGTTGTTTTCCACGCACCCGCCGACGGAAGAGCGCATCGCCCGCCTCCAGGCCATCCGTTGACCGAGTTCGATTGCACGTTGAAGACGGTCCGCGTCTCGCGCCGGGGCGCGGACCGTTTTTTATCGGGTCACCCGTGGATCTATTCGAGCGACGTAACCGATCGCGGTTCGGCGGAGGCCGGCGATACGGTGAAGGTCATCGACCACCGGGGCCGGGTGCTCGGAATCGCCCACTATAGCTCAACCTCGCAGATTACGCTGCGTATGCTGAGCTCTAAGGTCGAGCCTGCGGATCGCAGCTTCTATTTGCAACGCTTCCGCTCTGCGATCGCCTTCCGTCAGGACCGTGTCTCCAGCTCCAGTGCGTACCGCCTGGTCCACGCCGAAGGGGATCAGCTCCCGGGGCTCATCGTGGATCGCTATGGTGACTACCTCGTCGTTCAGACGCTCGATCAGGGCATGGATCGGGCAAAGGATCTGATTTATGACACTCTCGTCGAGCTTCTGTCACCGCGCGGAATCGTGGCTCGAAATGATGTGGCGGTGCGCAGCCTGGAGTCGCTTCCGCTCGAGGCCGGAGTGGTTCGGGGAGAGGTCCCCGAGATTGTGCCGATCCAAATGAACGGCCTGGAGCTGGAAGCCAATCTGCTGCGCGGACAGAAGACGGGAGTTTTCCTTGACCAGCGCGAGAATTACGTGGCCGCGGCCCGCTACGCGCGAGGCCGCGCTCTCGACTGCTTTACATCGACAGGCGGATTTGCGCTACACATGGCGGCACACTGCGAGAGCGTGGAGGCGGTCGATAGCAGCGCGGAAGCGTTGAAGACTGCCGAGGCTAACAGGAACCGCAACCGGATTCGAAATATCGAGTTTCGGGAAGCGAACGTCTTTGACCTTCTCTCCGCTTATGACGCGGCATCGCGGCGGTTCTCAATGATCGTCCTTGACCCGCCCGCGTTTGCAAAGTCGCGATCCAATCTCGAAGCGGCCACCCGGGGCTACAAGGAGATCAATCTGCGGGCGCTGCGCCTGCTGGAGCCAGGGGGAGTCCTGGTAACGTGCTCCTGTTCGTATCACTTCAGCGAGCCGATGCTGCTCGAAACGGTAGCGTCCGCGGCGCTTGATGCCCACAAGACGCTTCGCGTACTCGAACGCCGCACGCAATCGTCCGACCACCCGATTCTATTGACTGTTCCGGAGACACACTATCTGAAGTGCCTCATCCTCCAGGTAGTCGCGTAGGAGCGGCTATAGGGCCTGCTGCGAGCCGTCAATGCGCTGGCCTGACAGGATGGACATGAACACATGGAAGCGGTAGCCGACATCGCGAGCCCGCAACATGGACTTCATCAACGAACCGAGAGAGGCTAAAACCGCCCGAATCCGGAAGCGCAGTCCCGCCGTGAAGCCGAAGTACTTGGAGACGTAAGCAGCGGCTCCGAGCGCCAGATCGGCGCTTAGGAGTGCCCGCGCCTCCGGATTCGGTTCGTAGGGCTCCTGCTCACGCTTGATTGCGCGGACGCGCGGGATCAACAGCAGCTTCTTCCCCGAGCGGACGATGTTGCGGCACAGGTCCAGGTCAGACCAGTGCTGGGCATAGCGTTCGTCGAGATAATTCATCCCGCGGAGGAAAGAAGCGCGAATAAGCATTGCGTCGACAGGGGTCCACTGGAGCGGCGCGGGTTCCTCAGTGGAAATGGGTAGCGGCGCCGGCCACTGCCCGGACTGCCAGATTCGGTAGAGGTCTTCCGGGGATGGCAGCGGATAACTGCGGGTCAATACCTGGCCAGCACTGTCCAAAATGAGAGGAACGGCGGCCACGACTTCGCTATCCGCGTCGAGAATGCGCCCAAGCTCGGAGAGGGTATCGGGCAGGACCTCCACGGCTGGATCCAGGAAGAAGAGGAATGGCGCCCGCGCCGTGCGGATGCCAATATTGCGTGCGCGCGTTAAACCGAAGTTGCGAGGGAGACGCAGCACGGTAATGTTCGGATACTCGTCTTCAATGCGGGCGCTCCCGTCGGTTGACGCGTTGTCAACAACGATGACCTCGATGGCTTCCCGGCCCTGCGAACGCTCGATCGCCGCGATGCTTCGTTGCAATGCGTCGAAGCAGTTATAGCAAACAAGGATGACAGAGATTCCAGGGTGATCTGAATGAAGATCTTTCGTTTCCGAACTTGCCACCAGTGGCAATGATAGCGCGTTGGACGGCGGCCGCTCTAATCCGAAGCCCTCAACGGGCTGTTGTTCCGCGAACTCGTTCGAGCGTAATTTGCCTTACGAATCCCCCGACGCTTTTCACAAAAGAAAAGCCGGCCGGATGATAAGTTTGCCGCGATTTTGCGCGTCATATAGAGAAACAGCATTTGCCTTTCGACCGTAGCGGGATCAGCATGCCGTACGAAGCCATCAGCAAAGATGGCGGATCGACCGTCACCGGTTTCGGCGGAGGAAGGAATCGTCGATTTTGGAACCTTTTGGTGACCGCAGGCGTCGCCGGTTGTAATAGGGATCGCAGATGACGGCACGGAAGGAGATTCTGGGTGAAACTCTTCGACAAGAACGATTTGTGGCTGGCTGTTGCGGTGCTCGCCTGCCTTATCGGATCGTCGCGGCGGGCTACCCTTCATGAGCGAATCCCGGCCGAACTGACTGCCCCGCCTGTTGTCGAGTTGCGGGACGATGAGGGGCGCCTGTTTGGCAGGTGGCTATCAGGCTGGTGCGGTAAATTTTCAACCACTCTTCTCATTGACCGGGGCGGGCGCCACTGGTAGCCGCGCCCCTCACATTCACTTCCTCTAGCAGTATCCGGGCGGAAGGAGCCGAAATCAGGCGCTATCCTCAAAGATGTGCTCCTTCTCCGCTTTGACGGCGTTTCCAAAGATTACCTGAGCAACGGGACGCGGGTCCGCGCGCTCGAATCCATTACGCTCGATGTCGCGCCGAAGGAGTTTGTTGCGCTTGTCGGCCGCAGCGGGTGCGGCAAGTCTACCCTTCTGAATCTGGCTGGCGCGATGGATTTTCCCACGTCGGGAGAGGTCTGGCTCGATGGCCAGGCCACCACGAAGCTGAGTGACGCTGGGCTCACGAAGCTGCGCCGGGAAAAAGTCGGATTCATCTTCCAGTCCTTTCAGCTTCTTCCTACGCTTACGGTCATCGAGAATGTCGAACTCCCTTTGCTGCTGGCCGGCCGTCTGGACGCCCGCAAGCCTGCCAGAGACTGTCTGCGCTGGGTTGATCTTGAAGGACTCGAAGACCGGTTTCCGCACCAGCTTTCCGGAGGACAGCAGCAAAGGGTCGCAATCGCACGAGCGCTCGTTCATTCTCCGCGGCTGCTGCTCGCCGACGAACCGATCGGCAATCTGGACACCGCTACGGGGAATCTGATCCTGGAGCTTTTGAGGAGGATTGTGACAGAACGCGGCACGACGATCCTCATGGCGACACATAGCGTAGAATCGACGGCTTTCGCCGACACGGTCATCCACCTGCGAGACGGCCGCATCAAAGAGGTTTGCCGCCGGTAAATGTCCTGGTTTCCCCTGTTCGTTCGCTTTTTTCTCCGGCCTCTGCGGCAGGAGCCCCTGAGGACGGCGCTCACGGCATTTGCCGTCGCCCTGGGCGTTGGCGTCGTCCTTGCAATCGATCTCGCCGGAACTTCGGCGGCTGGGAGTTTCCGCGCCTCGCTCGAAGCTCTGGCCGGAAGCGCCGATTTTGAAGTGACCGGCATTGGCGGGGTTCCTCCCGGAGTTCTGGTCCGGCTTGCGACGGCGCCCCTCCCCCTCAAAGTCGCACCCCGCATCGAGGACTACGCCCGCGTTGAAAGCACGGGGGAAACCGTACCGCTGATCGGTGTGGATTGGGTGGCCTCAGCTCCAGCTGGCGGAGGCGAGGGAACGTCGTTCGCGGGAAAAGGTGTCTGGGTGGGGCCGCGCCTTGCAAGCAAGAAGGGCGCGAGGTTGCGCCTGCTGGTGAATGACCTCTCCGTGGAGTACGTCGTGCGCGGCATCTTGAGTGAGACCCCGGGCGCGGGCGAGGCCGGGAACGTAATCGTGATGGACCTTGCCGAAGCGGACCAGGCGCTGGGCCGCCAAGGACGCCT
>JADGHK010000328.1 GCA_019686145.1 Bryobacteraceae bacterium
CAATAACGACCTGATTGGGGGGAATATGGGTCTCTTTGGGCGGATCTCGTTTCGAATTGCCTGCAATTTTATCCGCACTTGTGATCTCTCTTACACACTCGCCGCACTGCTTCTCATCGGCGCGCCTGTCACAACCTTGGGGCAAGGGTTGACGGGGCAAATATCGGGTACGGTGCAAGATCCATCCGGCAGCGCCATTGCGGGAGCAGATCTTGTCCTCACCAATTTGGGAACTACACAAGCGAGGCAGGGAAAAACTGCGGCTGACGGGACATTTGTGTTTACACAACTTTTACCGGGCCGCTACCAGCTTGTCGTAACCGCCGAAGGATTTCAGAAATATGAACAGAAAATGATCGAGCTTACCGCGACGGAGCGCGTGGTAATTCCTCCCATCACGCTGAGGCTCGGGGAAATGACTCAAACGATCTCCGTGGAAGCCGAAGCGGCGCGTCTTCAAACGCAAAGCGCCGAGCGCAGCGGCCTGATCAGCACCAGGCAGATGCAGGATCTCGCCATGAAAGGCCGCGACTATCTGGGTCTCGTCCGCCTGCTGCCCGGCGTTCTCGATACAGCGAATCGAGAGGCGCCTGGCTGGAACAACCTGGGTGGTATCTCAATCAACGGAAACCGGGCCGGAACGATCAATTTGACGCTCGACGGGATTTCCAGCCTGGATACGGGATCGATGGGCGGTCCCTACCTTGCTCCATCCATCGACGCCGTTGCGGAAGTGAAAGTTCTCCTGACGAATTATCAGGCAGAGTACGGCCGGAGCTCGGGCGGAACGATCAATACCATCATCAAGGGCGGCACGAAGGAGTTTCACGGAGGCGCGTACTACTTCCTGCGCAACGAGGCTTTGAACGCGAACGAATTTTTCCGGAACCGCGACAATCTTCCACGGCCCCGCTACCGCTTCAACTATCCGGGATACTTTCTCGGAGGGCCGGTGATCATCCCCGGCACGGGAATCAACAAGAGCCGCGAGAAGCTGTTCTTCTTCTGGTCGCAGGAGTTCCTTCCGCGCAAGCGTCCAACGAATCTTGCGCGCCGCACGTTTCCAACAGCCGCCGAGCGGATGGGAGACTTCTCCGACACCCGCGACCAGAACGGCCAGCTCATCCAGATTCTCGATCCCTTCAACAACCGGATTCCGTTTCCGGGCAACCGGATTCCTAGCAGCCGCATCAACCCGCAGGGACAGAAACTGCTCGAAGTGTTCCCGCTTCCCGGAGCCTGGGATCCTTCGCGGACGTTCAACTCGGTGTTTCAATCCACCGTCGATCAGCCCCGCCGCGAAGAGATTGTCCGGATCGACTACAACATCACTCCGAAGACGACGTTCTACGCGCGGGGGATCCAGAACTACGAAGCCTTTAAGGGCGAGTTCGACTTTGTCCTGGCCTCTTCCAGTTGGCCTCAACTGCCGATCAAGTACCAGATTCGAAGCCGCGGCCTTGTCAGCACGCTGATCCACACGTTCAGCCCGACGAGGATCAATGAATTTACATTTGGCGTAAACCGGGCGCTTCAGACTGTCGATCCTCTGACCGAAGAAGGATTGAAACGCAACCAGCGCGCGGCGCTTGGATTGAACCTGCCGCAATTCTTTCCTCAAGCCAATCCGTTCGATCTGATTCCAAACGCCAACTTTGGCGGGATTCCGAACGCCGGCGTGCTAAACATTGAACAGCGGTTCCCATTCTTCGGCACCAACAACATCTGGAACTGGTCGGACAACCTCTCGCAGATCTTCGGCAGCCACAACACGAAGATCGGCATCTACATTGAGCGCACCACCCGCAACGCGCAGCGCTCGACTGCTTTCAACGGGACGTTCAATTTCAACCGCAATCCCAATAACCCGATGGACACAAACTACGCCTACGCGAACGCGCTGCTAGGCACGTTTGATTCCTATGTCGAGGCGAACGGCCATCCCGCTGCGCATGCCCGCTATACCAACGTGGAGTGGTTTGCTCAGGATACCTGGAAAGTCACCAGGCGGTTCACGATCGACGCGGGTGTCCGCTTCTACTACATCCAGCCGACGTACAGTGCTGGCGATAATCTCGCTGCGTTCGACCCTTCTCTGTACGACCCGTCGCAGCAGCCTTTACTGGTTCAGCCTTATCGGGAAACCCCGGACAGCCCGCGCGTCGGCCGGGATCCGGTTACCGGCCAGATTTTGCCAGTGGCGACGATCGGTACATTCGCAACCGGGCGGGGAACACCCTATCAGGGTATGGCGGTTTACAAGGAACAGGCCATGATTACTCCGTCCATCCAGATCGGTCCCCGCTTCGGCTTCGCATGGGACGTATTCGGCAATGCCAAAACGGCGGTCCGCGGCGGATTTGGCATCTTCTTCGACCGCTTTAACGATGACCAGATTCTGCAACTCGTTGAGTCGCCGCCTAACGTCATCACCTCCACCGCATTCAACACGACGATCACGGATCTTCTCTCCACGCCTCTGCGCCAGTCGCCGGCCGGTGTTTTTGCAGTGCAGCGGGCGTACGACCCGCCTACCGTCTACAACTGGAGTTTCGGAATACAGCAAAATATTGGCTTCGGAATGGTGCTTGACGTCGCCTACGTCGGCAACGTCGGCAGGCATCTGCTGCACCGGCGGAGCTTGAACGCCATTCCCTACGGCACGCGTTTCCTCGCGTCCAGTAAGGATCCGACGACCGGGAATCCCTTTCCGGATAACTTCCTGCGCCCCTACCAGGGATACGCGGATATTCAGTATCTGGAGTTTGCCAGCACATCGAACTACCACTCATTGCAGACACAGTTGAATAAGCGCTTCTCGAACAACTTTACGTTCGGCATCACTTATACGTGGTCCAAGGCGATGAACCTGGTGAACGGAAACAACGATGCCGTTAATCCGTTTCTGGACTTCCGCATGAGGAACTACGGCCGCGCAGACATCGACCGTACCCATAACTTCCAGCTCAACTACATCTACTCGCTGCCGAAGCTTTCCAAGGTGGTGAACAACGCGGTCGTCAAGGCGATCTTTGACAATTGGGACGTCTCCGGAATCACCACGTTCCTGAGCGGCGCTCCGAGCGGTATCGGCTACGCGTTCGTTGAGAATATCGACATCACAGGCGCTTCCGGCGCGGGCGTTGACAGCCGCGTCAACATCATCGCCGATCCCCGGCCGAAGGTAAACGGATTGGCCTTCAACGTGAATGCGATCGCGCCGCCCGATCGATCCAACTTCGGCATCGGAAATGCCCCGAAAGACGTATTCCGGCTGCCTGGCATCAACAATTGGGACGTCTCCTTCTTTAAGAATGTCCCCTTCGGTGAATCCCGCCGCCTGCAACTGCGGTTTGAGTTCTACAACTTCTTCAACCATCCGCAGTTCAACGGGGTCGACACGACAGCGCGCTTTGACGCTCAGGGCAAACAGGTGAACTCCCGCTTCGGTCAGTACACCAGTACCACCGACGCGCGGCGCATTGTCCTCGGCGCCAAATTCTACTTCTGACATCCCCTGCGGGCGGAGAGCGCCGGCCTCCGCCCGTGCCTGCACTCTCGAAGAAACTCTGCGATCAGGCGGTGAATCCCATGAGGGGCGGCTATGAAAATTGCGCTCCTTTGCCCCTCTCGAATTGGCGACTTCATCTGCGCGACACCCGCCTTTCGCGCGCTGAAAAATGCGTGGCCCCCGGCGAGCGTCACACTGGCCGGGCTGCCTTTCGTCCATGAGCTTGTCAGGCGGTCGCCACACCTCGACCGCTTCGAAGCATTCCCCGGCTATCCCGGAATCGCCGAACAGTTCTTCGCGCCAGACCGCGCTCTCGAGTTCTTCCAGCGCATGCAGGCGGAGCGCTTCGATCTCGTCATTCAGATGCACGGCTCGGGCGTCTACTCGAACCCCGTGGCTTTGATGATGGGCGGCGCGCGGACAGCCGGCTTCGTGCGGGCGGGAGACGGCCGCGGGTGTCTGGATTGGGCGATGCCGTTTCCTGAACGTCTGCATGCTACCGGGCGCGCGCTTGCGCTCGTTGAAGCCATCGGTGTACGGCCCTGCGGATCTCATACAGAGTTCGCTCTATGGCCGGAGGACCATGCAAGGGCAGCGGAGCTCCTTGCGCCGCTTGACACTCCTCTCGCCGGCCTGCATATAGGGTCTCGTGAGCCGCAGAAGTGCTGGCCGGCGGAGAAGTATTTCGAAATCGCCCGGCG
>JADGHK010000329.1 GCA_019686145.1 Bryobacteraceae bacterium
CATGCCGGAAATCTCGAGCCGCTCCAGTTGCAGATTGCTGTCTTGTACCGCGATCCCGATGTCAGGGGAACTCGCTTCGCCCACAATCCGCAAGCCCGCAAGACGAGCTTTCCGGATATTCCGGGCGACAACGACCGGCTCCGGTCCTTCCGGCGCCCGCAGAATCGCCGCTCCGGGGTTGCGGGCGATGAGGTCGACGCCGTCTTTGAGGCGAATGCGCTCCCGGTACTCGCCAGGCAAGACCTCGACTGTGTCGCCGTCTTTGGCGGCCGCGAGAGCGCCAGCAATGCCTCCCTCTGTCGATGCCGAAACGGTGATGCGGCGCGGCGGATCGGCCGTAGCGGGCGCGGCCGCATTGAAGTAGAGGACCCCGGTGGCCAACCCAGCGCCAGCTACGAGCCCGGCTGCGAGATACGCCCATGAAGACTTCCCCCTGCGCGAGGACGGAACCCGATCCGGCGCGTGTCGGGCCGAGGGCAAGGTGACTGTGGCCTCCGGATCCTGAATCTTCGCCCGGCGCTTTGGAGCCGCAATTTTCGCAGACGAGGCGCTGGACTGTAGAGACGCAGCGAAGTCAGGGCCTTCAATGAGGACTACCGATACGTTGTCCTTGCTCTCTTTATTCGCCAGCTCGATCAGCCGTCGAACCGTTCGATTCGGATCGCCTGCGTTTTCTTCCACGGCTCGCAGGATCTGTCTCGATGGCACGACGTCGGTGAGGCCGTCGCTGCAGAGCAGGAGGGCGGAATCCGGCTCGAAGTCCACCTCGAGGATGTCGATGAAGTGATCGTCGTCAGGTTGATGCAGTTCGGATCCGACGTCGCGGTAGACTTCATTGCGCCGGGGATGCCTCATCGCCTGTTCCTCGGTCAGCTCTCCGGCGTCTTCACGCTCTCCGACCGGGGAATGATCCTGTGTCAGCTTGCGAATCTGGCTGCCGCGAATCTTGTATAGCCTCGAATCTCCGACGTGGCCGGCCGTCGCCTTCGTCCCGTCAATGACTACGAGCGTGAGTACGCAGGCCATTCCACGCCAGTGCTCGTGCTTCTGCGCGGTTTCGTAGATCGCGTTATTGGCCAGTGTGATCGCTTCGCGAATGCGCTGCTCTACGGATCCCGCAGGTCGTTCGAGACGGCCTCGGACGCGGTCGAGCGCAATCCGGGCCGCTTCTTCCCCTGCGGCCTCGCCGCCCATTCCGTCAATCACGATGTGAATTCCGCGCTCGTCGTCGCTGTAGACCAGATCTTCGTTGTTCTTTCGTACGTGGCCCGGGTCGGTACGGCAGGCGGAACGACTGCGTCGAAGGATGTCGGCCATTCTATTCTCTTCTCAAGGAAAACCAGGCGATCATGGCGACAGAGAACAGGAGAACCAGAAGGAAGACGAAGCGGAGGTAGAAAAGTGTCGTCATTTGGGTCTGACCGCCCGGAAATGGATCGTCAGAACCCCAGCCAGTTCAATCTTCGCTTTGCTGGGCAGAGGCACTTCGACCTCTTTATCGATTACATTGCCGGAGGCGTCCGTTTCGAGGCTGGGAGGTACGGGCTTGCCATTGACCGTAGTTCCCAGCTTGCTTAAATCCTTCAGAAAGTAGCGCGCGCCAGACGGGCTTCTCCGGATCTGCAGGTGTTCGCGCGAGACATCCCTTGGGGCTTGCAGACAGACGTCTACCCAGACGTGCTCCCCGCCTCGTCCGATCTTGATCTGGTTCTTGCTCATCTCGTAGAGATGGGGGCCGGTTTCATCCTCATACTCGAGGACGGCATGGACCGGAGTGTGCGTCCGGTGAGTTTCCATTTGCGCCGGACGCGAAATACTCTCAAGGCTGCCGCCGGCGTTACGCCGCAGAACCCGCTCCGTCAGTGCTCCGAGACGATCTTCGGTCGGCTGCGGGATGCCAAAGTCGGAATGCACGATAAGCGGATTCTCGCGGGCGTCATCGTCAAGGTTCTCGTGGAACTCCACCACCCATTCCCCGAGAGTCTGATAGCGCTTCCGCTTACCGCTCAGGAAAGACGGAAACTTCCCGGGTCTGTTCAGGTTCGCAAGTTCCTCGTTCAGCGCCCGTATTGCCTCTTCGCGCGTGTGCGGCAACACCAGGCGCAAACGCTCCATCTCCTCCGGTGCGAGGTGAACATGATAGACGCTGCGCACCAGGATCGAGTAGAAAGACGGCGCCATTTCGGCATGCATTTCGGAAAGAATGAGGCGGATGATCTCTTCTGGCGTAACAGGTTGGATGGAGCCCGGCTGCACAGCGCTTTGCCCGGATTGTTCCCTAGCCCGCCGAACTCCGAGAGTTGGCTCTGCCATCTGCGATGTCCCGGATCTTAGATACGAGAATCGCAGGCAAAAGGATCAAGAAAAATGGACGAAATGAACTAACGGGCGATCCGGTACGCCGCCATTTCGGTTGCGTTCCGTACGAGCAGGAAGCCGTTCTCGATCGCGTGATTATTCCAGGTCTTGCCCTCGAGGGCCTCGAACCGGGCAAGCTCCTGAAGGCGGTCCGGCGACGGCCGGATGAGCACCAGGTCACCCGTCTCCGTGATGACAATCAGCCGGTCGCCTGCAAGAAGGACCTGTCCATATCCGTAACGGCCGCCCTTCCATTTCCGCTGACCGGTCTCCACTTCGACACAGGTAAAGATTCCCTCATCCAAGCCGTAGATGTGCCCCTGGTACAGAACAGAACTGTTGAACCTGTTCTTCATGTTCTTGTTCTCCCAGATCTTCCTTGCTTCGAGTCCGCCGCCGGAACTCCGGATCTCGATGAGCGCGGCGCCGTGGTCATAGCCGGAAGAGATGATAAAGCGGTTGCCGTCGACAAGGATGGGTTGAGTTCCGTTGACGTCGAAGCTGGTTACCCACGGGTATTCCCAAAGCAGCTTTCCGTCCTCGGGCGACAAGCCGACAACGCGGCTGGCCGTTACCACCAACACCTGCCGGACACCGGCTAGCGTCACGAGCATCGGTGATGCATACGCTTGCTTGTCGTCCAGCGATGTCCATACAACATTGCCTGTCTTCTTGTGATAGGCAACGACGGATTTCCCGGATCTCCCTCCGGGGAGCACGATCACTTTGTCGTCTACGATCAGAGGCGAGGCCGCCATTCCCCATTGAAGATTGGACGCGCCGGCGTCTTCGAGAATATTCCGCCGCCAGATCGTCTTTCCGCTTTCTGCGTCGATCACGCGAAACTCGCCTTCGGCGCCAAGCGCATAGACTCTACCTTCATGCCAGGTGGGAGTTGCGCGGGGCCCGTCTCCACCCATCGACTCCCGGAAATAGGCCGGCCACGAGTTCGTCCAGAGCTCGCGGCCTGTTTCGATATCGTATGCGGCCACCACTTCCCGATCCCGCCGCTGCTCAATGGTGAAGGCGCGGCCGCCGGCAGCTACGAACGAGGCGTATCCGCCGCCGACTGGTTGCTTCCAGGCAGGTTTCAATCCCTCAGAGGGCCATTCCGTCAGCACCGGCATCTCGGAGTAAACGCCGTCCCGGTTGGGACCTCGAAAGTCAGTCCAGTAGCCGCGGACTGGCGCGGGCGCCTCCTTAGACGCTTTCGGCGTTTCCTTAACAGTTGCCGGTGCAGGAGCTTCGGCAGGCTTGGGCTCGTCCGCCCCGGCAGCGGCAAACTGACTTGCCGGTATTGCCTGAACGGGCTCTTCAACTGCCTTCGCAGCCATCTGTTTGCGGCTTTCTTCAAGCTGCCGGTAATGCGTTTCCGGGTCGTAGAAGGAAAGGAATGGCCTCTTCGAGCTTCCGTCTAACTCCACCCGCAAGCCGTACAACAGGAAGAGATGGGCAATACCGAGACCGAGAATGAGTACCGACGCGCCAGCTTTCACGTACCAGCGAGTCGCGGGACGTGTAAGAAGCAGAATAAGTCCAAGCGGTGGCAGAACCAGCGCTGACAGGGCGATCACGAGAGGCGCTCGAAGTATCTTCATACGCGTGGATCGATCACAGTGCCGTTGGGCTCAGAATAGCTCCGGACCGCCGGTAAGACAAGGAATGAGCAGCTCGCGACGGCCAATTTTTGATATCGTTAACGTCTTCACCGCCGAAGGCGGCGTACAGGATGAAGATACGGGAAATTCGGGCGATCGGGCTTCGCGGACGGACCCCGGAGGGAGGATGGTCGGTTGAGATTCAGCCCGAGGATTGTGTTCATAC
>JADGHK010000330.1 GCA_019686145.1 Bryobacteraceae bacterium
TATGGGTATTCGTGTGTCTTTCAGCCGTCGGGCCACGGGGAATGCGAGTTTGTTCCGCATACGCAGCCGCAGGTGTTCATTGCCTATGTAGAAGAGGACCTGGAGGCGGCGCTGCGTCTTTATGACGGCCTGGCGAAGCAGGGCATGAGCCCGTGGATCGACAAGAAGAAGCTCCTGCCAGGACAGAACTGGTCGAGGGCGATCGAAAGGGCGATTCAGCGAGCCGATTTTGTGGTGTGCTGTTTTTCGCGGCGGGCGCAGGGCAAACGGGGCGGTTTTCAGACGGAGCTGCGTCACGCGCTGGAAGCAGCCAGGCGTCTTCCGCTCGATCGCGTCTATCTCATCCCGGTCCGGCTGGAGCCCTGCGAGGTTCCGGCGCTCATTTCCAACGAAATCCAGTATGTGGACATGTTCCCAAGCTGGAATCGCGGGTTCCGCAAAATCGTGCAGGCGATTCGGGGACAGATCAAGCGGGACGCACGGCAAGCCCCCTGAATTTACTTCTGCCGCGCCTGCTTCGTTTTGGCTTCCAGCATCCCGAGCCGCTTGCGGATGTCGGAAGCATCCTTGGAGTCCGGAGCCACTTCCAGGAACTTACGGTAGACCTCGATCGCGCGCTCCGGGTCGTGAAGCTTCTCGTAGGACTCCCCCAGTTTGGAGAGCGCTTCCGCGTAGCCGGGATTCCACCGGACAGCCTCCTCAAAGCGCAGGGCCGCCGCCTTATAGCTTCCCTTCCGGAAGTAGAAGTTTCCGACCCGGTAGTGCTTTTCCGCTTCGATCGGGTTGAACGAGTAGTGGGGTTTCTGTAGCGATTCGTCTTCTTCAGGAGGTTCAGGGGGCTCCTGCTGTTGCGGCTGCTGACCCAACGCAGTCATCACCGAGGCCGCCAGCAACCAGATGCTCAGGATACGCTGAAGCCGTGCCACAATAAAAGTATAGCGATCCTTCCGCTTGGAATCAGATGGACCTCCGGCAAAAAGTAGCCCAGCTTCCGCTTGCGCCCGGGGTGTACATGTACAAGGACGCCGCGGGGAAGGTCCTCTACGTCGGGAAGGCAAAGAATCTCCGGCACCGCGTCCGCAGTTATTTCAGTGAAGACAAGCTGGCGGATGCAAAGACGGGCAGTCTGATTTCCGAGGCGCGCGACATCGACTACATTCTCGTTGACAACGAGAAGGAAGCGCTTGCCCTCGAAAACAACCTCATCAAGCAGTGGAAGCCGCGATTTAACGTCCTGCTGCGGGACGACAAGACCTACCCCTACATCAAGCTCACAAACGAGAAGTACCCGAGGGTTTACGTAACCCGGCGACTGCGTAAGGACGGCTCGACGTACTTCGGCCCCTACTTCCCGGCCAATTTAGCTCACCGCCTGGTACATTTCATTCACCGGTACTTTCAGATCCCGTCCTGCAATGTCGATTTCAGCCGCAATCACACGCATCCCTGCCTCCAGTACCACATTCACCGGTGCCTTGGTCCGTGCGTGAAGGGACTCACGACGGATGAAATTTACGCGGAGCGGGTTCGCGACGTCCGGCTGTTCCTCGAAGGCCGTCACCGGGATCTGGCGGCGAAGCTGCATAAGCGCATGCAGGAGGCCGCCGACGCGATGCGGTTCGAAGAAGCCGCCAGCTTGCGGAACCTGATCGCAACCGTCGAAGAGATCGAACAGAAGCAGAAGATGGCATCCGCGGAAGGCGAGGATACCGACATCTTTGCCTATTACGCCGAACCACCTCTGGTAGCAGTCAACCTGTTCCATCTCCGCAACGGCAAGATCGTCGACCGGCGCGAATTCTTCTGGGAGGACCAGATGGAGTTCGAGCCATCGGAGTTTATCTCGGGTCTCGTCAAGCAGGTGTATCTGGATCAGCAGCACGTTCCTGCCCGCATTCATGTCCCGTTGGATTTTGAGGATCGCGAGGTGCTCGAGGATCTGTTGTCGGAGCGGCGCGGGCGCAAGACGG
This sequence comes from Bryobacteraceae bacterium, assembly GCA_019686145.1. GTDB lineage: Bacteria > Acidobacteriota > Terriglobia > Bryobacterales > Bryobacteraceae > JADGHK01. Next base: position 1,971 of record JADGHK010000330.1, read on the forward strand.
AAATTCACACGCCCCAGCGCGGCCAGAAGCGGGCTCTCCTTGATCTGGTGGAGACGAACGCAAAGCACAGCTTCGATCAGCGCTTCCGCGTCCTGAAACCTTCCTCCAAGGCGATTCAGGAGGCTCTACAGGACACGTTAAATCTGCCGGAACCCCCGGGCCGCATCGAGTGCTTTGATGTCTCCCACATCCAGGGCACAGACAAGGTGGCAAGCATGGTGGTGTGGGAAGACGGGCGGATGAAGAAGTCCGATTACCGCAAGTTCATCATCCGGACGGTCATCGGAAATGACGACTTCGCGTCGATCCGGGAGGCGGTAACCCGTCGCTATGGACGGCTGAAGGCGGAGGGCGGGAAGATGCCGGGCCTTGTGCTGATCGATGGCGGGCTTGGGCAGTTGCACGCTGCAGCGGAAGCGCTCGCATCGCTGAACATCATCAATCAGCCGCTCGCCTCCATTGCCAAGCGCGAGGAGATCATCTACGTGTACGGCCAGGAGGACGAACCCATACGGCTGGACCGCTACTCGCCCGTACTACACCTCATCCAGATGGTGCGTGATGAAGCGCATCGCTTTGCTGTCACCTTCCACCGGGCGCGCCGCAATGTCTCACGGCTGCATTCGGAGCTCGAGAACGTGCCTGGAATTGGCAAGAAGACAGTGGAAAAGCTTCTTCGCGCGTTTGGCAGCGTGGAGCGGATGCGGCAGGCTCCTCCCGAGGAACTGGACCGCGTCGCCGGACCTGCAGCCGCAAGGCGCATTCGCGCCGCTTTCCCCGAGATGGCCGCCTCACTGGCCGACCGAGAGCCTCTGGGCGAGAAGGTCCGGTAATCCATTCTGCCGGATCCGGTTCTGCACGCTGGCGATATCGTACGGCGTCCGCCGGTAAATGACAGCGTTGTGCTCGGGCAGAAAAACCGCGTAGGCTGCCCGTGGGTCGAGGTCGCGCGGCTGGCCCACCGATCCCGGATTGATAAGGTAGAGGACATCCGGCTCAAGGTCGAGACCCATCTCATCGTGATCTGCGGGGACCCGTCCGATTCGCTTCACTCCATTTCGATGACAGAGGAAGCCGCCCTGAATGTGGGTGTGTCCGAAGAAAGAGACCCGGCTTTCGATGTACCCAGCAAGCTGGGCAACATCCACGGTGTTAATCAGGTACTCATCCTCATCAAGCGGCGATCCGTGCAGGATCTGAAAGCCCGCGGTTTGCACAGGACCCTTTGGCAGATTCCGCAGGTACTCCGCATTGGCCGGCGTAAGCACGTTCATAGTCCACTCGGCAGCCGCCCGCGCCACCGGGTTGAACCATTCCAGGTCCTCCGAGCCCGTACAGGCTTTGTCATGGTTTCCTCGCACGGCCACGGATACCGACTCGCGCGCCCATTCGACGACGCGGTTCGGGTCAGGACCGTATCCGACGAGATCACCGCAGCAGAGAATCGTATCGTAGGCGCCGGCGGCATGAGTGAGAACGGCCTCGAGAGCGGGCCAGTTCGCGTGGATGTCACTCAGGATCAGGTAGCGCACAGGCGAATTAAGGCGATTTCAGGCGGCGCGCCGACGCGCACCGGCATTCCGATCGTACCAACTCCGCGCGTGACATAGATTGCGGAGTTGGGCTCACGGTAAATGCCGTAGACGTAGGGTGTGAAGAAGCGGGCGACGTTGACGTGCTGGTCCAGAATCTCGACGCTCACTTGCCCGCCGTGCGTGTGGCCAGCCAGCACAGCCTGAAAGCCAAGTTTTGCAGCCACCGGGAAGACATCCGGATTGTGCGACAGCAGCAGATTGACTGCTCCGGGAGATATGAGCGCTTCCGCCCCCGGTAAATACGGGCGATCTTTTCGCTGGTAGTCCACGCCTGCGACGCTCAGCCGCGCCCCGCCGAACCGGAACTCGGTTCTTGCCTGGCGCAGAAACTGGATGCCCAGCCGTGCCCCCTCGCGCGTTGCGTGCTCGTCTGCCCGCGCGAAAAATTCGTGATTCCCCAGGCAGCCATAGACGCCCGCGTCGGATTTCAGTCTGGCCAGCTGCCGCAGGCATGCGTCGAGCGGATCACCCGGATTGGAGATTAAGTCGCCGGTGACAAATGTTATATGAGGCTTACAGTCGTTCGCCATTTCTACGATCCGGGCAAGCTCCCGCTCTGAGAGGAACGGGCTCAGATGGATGTCGCTAATCAGCATCAAGCGCAGATTAGAC
>JADGHK010000331.1 GCA_019686145.1 Bryobacteraceae bacterium
CGCGACCGCCGGGCTTGGTGGGCACACAGGCCTCATCGCCCGGCGCCTTTTAACAGGTTTGGTAGTTGCATGCGACCGGGATGCAGAATCGCTCGAGCTGGCGGAGGCGAACACGGCCGAGTGGGCGGATCGCATCCGGTACGTACAGGCGAGATTTTCGGAATTGCCGGCGCGGCTGGGCGAGTTGGGGCTTATGCCGGCGGACGGGCTCTTAGCAGATTTGGGCGTGAGCCGGTATCAGCTCACGGATCCGGAGCGCGGTTTCTCCTTGATGGCCGAAGGTCCGCTCGATATGCGGATGGACCGCACGAAGGGCGAGACAGCGGCCGACATTGTGAACTTTACGGCCGAAAAGGCGCTTGCCGACCTGATCTTTCAGTTCGGCGAAGAAAGGAGGGCGCGGAGAATAGCCAGAGCAATCGTTCGGGCACGGCCCATTCGCAGCACGCAGCATTTGGCGCAAGTTGTGGAACAGGCCGTGCCTCGGACGGGCCGACTGCATCCCGCGACCCAAACATTTATGGCCTTGCGGCAAGTAGTCAACGAGGAGCCGGAGGAGCTGGACGCCTTGCTGGAGGCGCTGCCGCAACTCGTGAAGCCGGGTGGAAGAGCGGTCATCATCTCCTTCATGTCGCTCGAGGACCGGAAGGTCAAGCGCGCATTTCAGGAGCTGGCCAGGCAAGGACGGGCGAAGATTCTCACGAAACATGTCGTGACGCCCTCCGACGAAGAGGTGCGTTCGAATCCGGCGTCTCGAAGCGCGAAGCTGCGCGTGCTGGAGATGAGGGAATCCGCGGAGATTACCGCGGGCTGACGATATTTGCAGGATTTCATGCCGTGCCGGACGCCGGCGCGGGCGGATGGGGACAGGAACGAATTTCGGAGAGGTTATAACAATGGCGAGTCTGGCAACTTTTTATGGACGGCTGGCGTCAGCCAGCCGGTGGTGGGAGGGCGAATCCGACGAGGTTCGTCGCAGCGTGGATTCTTGCGTTTTGCGCCCGCTGCCTAACGAGGACGTGCACTTTTTCATCAAGAAGATTGACAACTCGCTCGTCGTACGGGAGGCCGACCCGCAGGCGCGCACTGCTTGCGTGCATTCGATCGCCGTCGCCTGCATTGTTGCAGTGCTCGTGATTGCGATGCTGCTGCCCGGCGCCTATGGATTGCTGGCTGGATACCAAATCGAACGGCTGAAGAAGGAAAACGAGGAGTTGCAGGCGATGGCGAAAAGCCTGGAAATTCGGGAAGCAGAGCTGGTGACGCCGCAAAGGCTCGAGGAGCTTGCGAAGATTCAGAGGCTGGTCGATCCCGCACCCGACAAGGTTGTCTATCTCGAGGGCAGTACGCAGGACGCCGTCGCAATGAATTTGCCGAAAAAGTAGTGCGGAGGGCAAGCGAAGTTTTTCACAGTCCACTCCTTTTCTTCTTTAATGGCAGGCATTTCCCCTCGAGGATGCCTGCCTTTTCTTAGTTTTGGGGGACCAGGGTGCATCACGAGAGCCAGCCGCAACAGAAGAGAATTCTTTTCCTCGGCGTCATTGGCCTCTGCTGGGCCATTGTCCTGATCGCCCGCCTGCTGTATCTGCAGACGATCTGCCACGGCGAATACCAGAAGATGGCGCGCCAGCAGCAGATGAAGGTGGAGGAGATTCCCGCTCCGCGCGGCACGATCGTTGACCGTCACGGCAACACCCTGGCGATGACTCTGCCCGTGGAATCCGTTTGCGTGAACCCGATGCGCCTGCCCGATCCCCAGACCGCGGCCGAGGTCTTTGCACGAATTCTCGATCTGGATCGAGCCAAGCTGTATGAGGACCTCAAGAAGGCGATTGAGCAGCGGAGGGGCTTCCTTTGGATCAAGCGCCGGATTACGGATGAGCAGGCCCGCAGCCTGAAGAGCCTCCCTTTCGATTGGATCGAGTTTCGGAAAGAGACAAGCAGGCGCTATCCCAACGGCACAACGGCCGCGCATGTTCTGGGTAGCGTCGATCACGAGGAGCGGGGCAACGCCGGTATCGAGCAGAGCATGGACAGTGTGCTGCGGGGTAAGCCTGGCTTGCAGCGGATGCTGACAGACTCCCGCCGCCGCGGCTATGATTCCGAGATTATCGAGCACCCAAGAGCCGGCACGAACCTGCGCCTTACGATCGATACGCGAATTCAGTTTGCGGCGGAGCAGTCGTTATCCCGCGCTGTGAGGGAGAACCGGGCCTGGACGGGGAGCCTGGTCGTCATGGATCCGAAGACCGGCGAAGTTCTGGCGATGGCCAACTACCCGACCTTCGATCCCAACACCAATCCGACTTCTGAGGCTGAGCTGAAGGCACGGCAGAATCTCTCTATCTCCGCCCCGTATGAGCCGGGATCCGTCTTTAAAGTGATTACACTCGCCGCGGCTTTAGAGACGACCAGGCTACGGCCGGACAGCCTGATCGACTGCGGCCATGGCCGCATGAAGCTCTTTACGCGTGTAATTCACGACCACGACCCGTACGGAACTCTCACCCTCGCGGAGGTTCTGGCGAAGTCAAGCAATGTCGGGGCGATTAAGGCCGGCCTGGCTGTCGGCGAGGAGAAGCTGTATGAGTACGTGCGCCGGTTTGGGTTTGGACAGCTGACTGGAATCCCTCTGCCATCGGAGTCCGCCGGGCGAGTATGGCCGCTGAAGATGTGGCAGGCCACCTCGATCGGGTCCGTGGCAATGGGGCACGAGGTGATGGCGACGAACCTTCAGCTCGCGCGGGCTGCCGCCGTGATTGCAAACGGCGGCTACCTGGTGCAGCCCAGGCTGATCCTGTCACGGAAAGCTCCGGATGGCCCCGAGGTGCCCGAACCCGTTAAGGAGCCGGTTCGGGCGCTGCGCCCGGAAACGGCGGCGAAGATGGCCAGCATGATGGAAGGGGTCGTACGAGCCGGCACCGGAAAGAACGCGCAGCCTGCAGGCTACAGCGCCGCCGGAAAGACCGGCTCGGCGCAGATCTGGAACCCGCAGCTGCGGCGTTACACCAGTCAGTACAATGCCTCGTTCATGGGATTTGCCCCGCTGAACAACCCGAGGGTCGTGATTGTCGTGACGCTGAACGGCGCGACGAAATATGGAGGAACCGTCGCCGCTCCGGTGTTCAGGGAAGTGGCGGCCGAGGCGCTTCGAATTTTGGACGTACGGAAGGATCTGCCTGAGACGCTTCCGGACGAAACCGAGGACCGGAACCTTGCGACAAACGATCTCCCGCCCGCATTCGACGATCCGGGAGAAGTAACAGATGAAGCCCCGCGCATCGCCGGCGCGTCTTTGAAAACAGTGCGCAATGACGGAGAAGCGACCCCTCCCCCCGTTCAATACGCCTCAACGCTCCGCGTCCCCGACTTCACGGGCAAAACCCTCCGCAAAGTGTTGGAGGAGTCCACGGCCAGCGGCATTCAGGTGGAGTGGACCGGGTATGGCATCGCTCGTGCACAGGATCCTCCGGCGGGGAGTGTGCTGATGCCAGGGGAACGTGTTCGCGTCCAGTTTGCGCGTTGACACTCGATGACGGTAGAAGAAATTTTCTCCGGCCTCCCTCTCGCGGACGCCCTTCCCGCGGCTATCCGGCAAACATCTGTCGCCAGTCTTGAATACGACTCGCGGCGAGTCTCGCCGGGGTCCCTCTTCTTCGCCTTTCCCGGCGCGAAGGTGGACGGGCGGAGTTTCGCCCGGCAGGCGCTGGACCGCGGAGCGATTGCGGTGGTCAGCGAACTGCCGCCGCCGGACGGCTTCGACGGTCCGTGGATTATGGTCCCTCATGGCCGCGAGGCTCTGGCTCTTGCTGCGCGGCGCTTCTATTCTGCGCCAGACGAGCGGCTGAAAGTGGTAGGCATCACGGGGACGAACGGAAAGACAACAACCTCCTATCTGATCGACTCGATTCTGCGCGCGGCAGGGCATGCTACCGGATTGGTGGGCACGATCGAGTATCACGTGGCTGGAGAGCGGCGCGACGCAGTGAATACGACGCCGGAGAGCCTGGACCTGCTACGCCTCTTTCAGGAAGTGGAACAGAGGGGCGGATCTCATGTCACAATGGAAGTTTCGTCGCACGCTCTTGCTCTCCGTCGTGTCTTCGGTCTTCGCTTCCACACTGCGGTATTCACGAACCTGACGAGAGACCACCTGGATTTTCAC
>JADGHK010000332.1 GCA_019686145.1 Bryobacteraceae bacterium
GTTCTCGGGGATCTCGAGTCGTACGCTCTTCAGTTCCACGCCTACTCCTTTGCGCGGCCGAAACGCCGCGAATATGATTTACCTTGGCGGCTGTGACTCCTGCGCTCATTGTCCGCCAACCGAAGAGGATACCGCGGCGGCTGTCCCGAGGACCGCCGGGAAGATCGTCAATACACTACGATCTCTCCCTTTCCCCAAACAGTCTGGCGTCCGACTCCCACCCACTGGCCCAGCCGTAAGTAGGGTAAAAACTCGCCGAGGTTCCCCTCATACTCTGCTTCGCCCGTAAAGCCGCCAAGCGGGTGCCTCTGTCCCGAGCGTGACGAACGCCGCTCCACCTCCCGCCGCTGCAGGTCGCAGCGAACCAATCGGACGGCCGCCGCACGATCTCCCATCGCACGGAAATCGATCGCGAGAGGGCCGGGGCCGTAGAGAGCGCGGAGTGTGCTGATCCGGTCCCTCAAGCGGCCGAACAGGACGTCGAACTCCGGGCGTTCCACGACCTGGTCCCGGCTCTTCAGCTCCGTCGGCGTCACAAAGCGCACGCAAACCCGCTGGACTGCGCCAGCGCCCCCGAGCTCGACCTTGGAGGGTTCTGCGAGATTGCCCAGGCGCTTGCCGTCGAAGACCTGCGCGACTGTCTCTCCACACAAGTTCACCTGATCCACAGCGATCAGTTCCGCGAGCCCTCTGCCCGGACCCAGGCCCTCTCGCGCCAAGTGTTCGAAGGCCAGGACAAAGTACTCGAGCGCCGGATTCCGCACATCGAAAATGTGGACATCGAAATGGAAAGCCTCATTCTCCCCGACCGTGCGCCCGTCCAGGTGCGAGGCTCGGAAAACGAACGGGCGCGGCCAATCACCGAACCCGCTTGGCCCGGCGCTGCTCGTTGCCCGCGGTTCAAATACGCGGGCGTAAGGGCAGGCGTCGCGCGCTTCGCATAACTTTGCATCACAGCAATCCGGCGTACAGACCAGCTTTCGGAAGATGCTTCCAAAGGCCCCGCGCACGGTATTGCCGGACTTGTACACCGGGAAGTAAAGCGCACTGACGGCCCGAAAGCGGAACCGGAGCCGGTACAGTTCGAATGTCAGCGCGGGCAGCATGCCATTGCCGCAGGACCCAAAACACTTCCACGAAACTTAGCGCCAGTGCGAGGATTTAGGAGTAACATCAACTTACTCAGTTCCTCGCGCCCGGATTGCTCCGCTGCTCCAGAGAAACGTCAGGCCAATTCATCGAGAATGCGAAGGGCTTCTGAACGGGGATCGGGAGAGCGGGTAATCTGACGCCCGACGACGATATAGTTTGCGCCCGCATCCAACGCTTCCCGCGGCGTGGCCACTCTTTTCTGGTCCCCCTTTGCTGCATGCGCCGACCGCACGCCCGGAGTAATCAGGACAGCCCGAGGACCGGCAAGCTGGCGAACCGTTGCCGCCTCCAGCGGAGAACATACAATTCCGTCGATTCCCGCCTCCATTGCCTTTCTCACACGAAGCGCGACCAGATCGGCGACGGAGCACTTGTAGCCTAAATCCGCCAGGTCCTGCTCATCGTAACTGGTCAGAACCGTCACCGCAAGAAGCTGAAGGTTCGAGCTGCCCCGTCCTTCGACAGCGGCTTTCATCACTGCGCCGCTGCCATGGACGGTCAGAAACCGGACGCCGGAGCGTGCAACTTGCACCACCGCGCGCTTGACGGTTTCTCCAATGTCATAGAACTTGAGATCGAGAAAAACATCGAGCCGGCGGTTTATCAGCTCCTGCACGAACGCCATCCCGGCGGCCGCGTACAGCTCCATTCCGACTTTGTAAATGGAGACGGAATCGCCAAGGCGATCCACAAGATTTCTTGCCTCGTCCGCCGATTCGACGTCGAGCGCTACGATAATTGGATTTCTCATAAAAGACGGATCGGTTTCTCTCCGCGGCTGACGACGCGGCCAATGCGGTAAGCGTCGGGATATGCCTTCTCCAGGCCTGCGGCATCCTTCTCAGGAAGAGAAATCAGCAGACCTCCCGAGGTTTGCGGATCGTAGAGCACTGTTTCCACCTCGGGCGGAATCGGATTCGCGAGCTCGACGCTGCAGGAGGCAAACTCGCGATTGTTCGTGAGACCGCCGGGAATCGCGCCCCGCTGCGCATACTCCAGCGCTCCTTCCAGAAACCGCACCTGCGAGGTTACGATCTCGAGCGTCACACCGCTTCCAAGCGCCATTTCTCGCGCATGCCCCAGAAGACCAAAGCCCGTGACATCCGTGCAGCCATGGACATCGAAGACAAGCATCGCTTCGCACGCCTGACGGTTCAGCGTCATCATGGATTCAATCGCGCCGTCCATGTGCGCTTTAGAAGCGATGCCCCGCTTCCATGCGGTAGAGATAACGCCGGTGCCAAGCCGCTTTGTAAAGACCAGGGCGTCACCCGCGCGCGCTCCCGTGTTGGTCGTGATTCGATCCGGGTGAACCGTTCCTGTCACTGCGAAACCGAACTTGATCTCCTCATCATTCACGCTGTGGCCGCCCAAAAGGACGCAGCGCGCTTCTTCCATCTTTGCTGCGCCCCCTTTCAGAATGGCCTCCAGATCGTCCAGATCTCCCTTGCCTGGATAAGCCAGAATGGAGAGCGCTGAAATGGGACAGCCTCCCATCGCATATACGTCACTCAGGGCGTTAGCCGCTGCAATTGCCCCAAAAATAAAGGGATCGTCGACGATCGGGGTAAAGAAATCGACAGTCTGCACGAGGGCACACTCCGGCGTGAGCTTGTACACGCCGGCATCGTCGGCAGTGTCAAAGCCAACAAGCACGTTTTCATTTACCACACGCGGAATCCGGGGGAGCACCGTGTCCAAAACCTTTGGACTCAGCTTGGACGCTCAACCCGCAGCTTTCACGTGTGCTGTCAATTTCTTATCCGACATCTTTCTTGATATGATACCGGCTCACCGCCACACGCGCTTTCGGCCCTGCCCGTTGGCGGGCAGCCTTATCGCGTGATGACACCTCTTACTCAGGTAAATTGCTTAAGGACTGAGCAAAATAGGGAGCATGAGTGCCTATAAACCACACCACCAATGCGGGGAGCCTGCAACCACGGGCAATGGCAGTGACGTGCGCGGTTGTGGAAACTTCAGAGCGAGGGCAAAATTAACACCATCCATCGAGTCGAAGGAACGAAGCGAAAGCGAAAACCGGATATAGGCTAGTAGGAGTGCCCCGTTATGCACCGCGCCAGATGCTAAAGACGGGCGCCCAGGCAAAACGAACGTGCCGGCTTTGACGCTCGGAGCAGTGTCAGGGCAACAAGCCGTGAATGTGGCTTGAATTACGTTCCTTGTTGCATCCTCGCCGACATTCCATTAACAAAATGTCGATTCCTTTACTTTCTATGTTTTAAGATGGTACCAAGGTTCGCGTAATGCGTATAGTTGATCTGATCCAGAGGAAGCGGGACGGCGAAGAACTATCCGTCGAAGAAGTTCGGTCTCTTGTGGAGGGGTATAACCAGGGAACCATCCCCGATTACCAAATGGCCGCATTTTTGATGGCCACTTTCTTCTCCGGAATGACGGACCGCGAAGTCAGCGCGTTGACTGACTGTTTGGTGCATTCGGGCGAGATTCTGGATCTCTCCGCAATTCCCGGCATCAAGGTCGACAAGCATTCCACCGGCGGTGTAGGCGATAAGACCAGTCTTGTTGCCGCTCCTTTGGCCGCAGCCGCTGGCGTCGTTGTTCCGATGATCTCGGGGCGGGCGCTACGTCATACCGGGGGCACGCTGGACAAGCTGGAATCCATCCCGGGCTTCCGCACAGACCTGTCTCGCGAGCAGTTCCAGGACCAGCTCGCGCGGATCGGGCTCGCCTTCATGGCGCCCAGCAACGAATTGACGCCCGCGGATGCAAAGCTCTATGCGCTTCGGGACGCCACCGCGACCGTAGAATCCATTCCGCTCATCGCAAGCTCGGTGATGGCGAAGGAGATTGCCCAGGGCGTGGATGCCCTGGTGCTCGATGTTAAGGTCGGAGCGGGGGCCTTTATGAAGCGTCAGGTTGACGCGCGACGGCTCGCGCAAATGATGGTGGGAATCGGCAGGCGAGCGAACAAGCGGGTGACCGCCCTCATCACCGACATGAATCAGCCGCTTGGCTACGCCATCGGC
>JADGHK010000333.1 GCA_019686145.1 Bryobacteraceae bacterium
CAGACTCGCCTTTCGCTACCAGGATCGTGGACGGTCTTATGCCGTACGCATCGTCTCGGCCTTGTCTCCACCGGTGATCGCCGCCTGGGCAGCAGCCAGACGCGCAATCGGAACACGGTAAGGAGAGCAGCTCACATAGTTCATGCCAATGCGATAGCAGAACTCGACCGAGCTTGGCTCGCCGCCGTGTTCGCCGCAGATGCCGATCTCGAGATCCGGCCGGGTCTTCCGCCCAAGTTCGACTGCCAGCTTCACCAGCTTGCCGACGCCGCCCTGGTCAAGGACAGCGAACGGATCGGCAGCGAAGATCTTCTTCTCCTCGTAGTCCTTGGAGAACTTCGTATAGTCGTCGCGGGAGAGCCCCATGGTGGTCTGCGTCAGGTCGTTGGTGCCGAAGCTGAAGAATTCCGCCTCTTTGGCCACCTCGTCGGCGGTGATGGCAGCGCGCGGAATTTCGATCATCGTACCGATGAGATACTTCTGGTCGCTCATCCCGGCCTTGCCCAGCACTTCCTCAGCGACGCGCTTCACGATCGCCTTCTGGTTTTCCAGCTCTTTCACGCTGCCAACCAGCGGGATCATGACCTCGGGGATGACCTTCACGCCTTTCTTAGCCACCTGGACGACGGCTTCGAAAATGGCGCGCGCCTGCATCTCGGTAATCTCCGGATAGGTGATGCCCAGACGGCAGCCGCGGTGACCGAGCATCGGGTTGAACTCATGCAGCTCTTCCACCCGGTGCAGCAGCTCCGGCAGGACCGTCTTGAGGTTCTTCACTTCGGCGCCAAACCTGCTGTACTTCGCCGCCAGCTCCCGCTTCTTCTTGATATCAGCGTTCGGGAGGACGGCAATGTCGACCATCAGCTCTTCGCGCTTCGGCACGAACTCATGCAGCGGCGGATCCAGCGTACGGATCACGACAGGGAATCCGTCCATTGCCTCGAAGAGGCCGGCGAAATCCTTGCGCTGCATCGGCAGCAGCTTCTGAAGAGCCTTGCGGCGGCCCTTCTCGTCCTTGGCAAGAATCATCGCCTGAACGTGAGGCAGCCGGTCCTCCGCGAAGAACATGTGCTCGGTGCGGCAGAGGCCGATGCCCTCGGCGCCGAAAGCCCGAGCTGTTTTCGCATCGCGCGGGATATCCGCATTCGCCCTGACGCCGAACTTACCGCGGAACTCATCCGCCAGCGCCATGAATTTGGCGAACACGGGCGAGTTCGGATCGGGATCCTTGGTTTGCGCCTGGCCGAGATAGACATCGCCCGTCGTACCGTTGATGGAGAGCCAGTCGCCTTCCTTGATGGAGATGGTCTTGTCGCCAACCTTCACCGTGGCGGTCCTGGTTCGTTCGTTGATGGAGATGGCGCCAGCACCGACAACGCAAGGCCGGCCCATTCCGCGAGCAACCACAGCCGCATGGCTCGACTTGCCGCCGACGGCCGTCAAGATGCCCTTCGCGACGTCCATGCCGTGAATGTCGTCCGGGGTGGTCTCCTTGCGAAGCAGAATGACCGGCGCCTTCGCCGACATCTCAACAGCGTCCTCGGCAGAGAAAGCAACCTTCCCAACGGCGGCGCCAGGGGAGGCGTCGATGCCGGTGGTAAGCTTTACAAGCTTCTTGAGCGAGGCCGGGTCGAACACAGGATGCAGGAGCTGATCGAGCTGGCTGGGCGCGACGCGGAGCACGGCCGTCTTCTTGTCGATCAGCCCTTCCTCGAACATGTCCACGGCGATCTTCACAGCGGCAGGACCGGTGCGCTTGCCGTTGCGGGTCTGCAACATGAACAGCTTGCCTTCCTGGACCGTGAACTCGAAGTCCTGCATGTCCTTGTAGTGCTTCTCGAGCATCGAGGTGATCTCGACAAGCTGGTTGTAGACGTCCTCGTTCCAGGCCTTCAGTTCAGAGATCGGCGAGGGCGTGCGAATACCGGCGACAACGTCCTCACCCTGCGCGTTTACCAGAAACTCGCCGTAAAATACCTTCTCGCCGCTGCCCGGGTCACGGGTGAAGCCAACGCCCGTGCAGCTGGTATCGCCCATGTTTCCAAACACCATCGCCTGGACATTGGCGGCAGTCCCGATGTCATCCGGAATCTTTTCCATCTTCCGGTAATAAACCGCTTTCGGGTTCCACCAGGAGTTGAAGACGGCGTTGCGGGCGAGCTTCAGTTGCTCGTTCGCATCCTGCGGAAACTCTTTTTTCGTCTCCTTCTTTACCAGCTTCTTGTACTCGACAATGATCGCCTTGAGATCCTCGGCCGAAAGCTGAGTGTCGAGCTTCGCTTTGACCTTGCGCTTGCGGGCGTCAAAGATCTCGTCGAAGTGCGCCATCTCGATGCCAAGCGCCACTTCGCCGAACATCTGGATGAACCGGCGGTAGCAGTCGTACGCAAAGCGGGGGTTCCCTGTCTTGGCGGCCAATCCCTCCGTGGTCTCGTCGTTCAGACCAAGGTTCAGGATGGTGTTCATCATTCCGGGCATGGAGAACTTTGCGCCGGAACGGACGCTCAGCAGCAGCGGATTCGACGGATCACCCAACTTCTGCCCCATGCGCTCTTCGAGCAGACGGAGCGCTCCGAACACCTGCTCCTCGATCTCTTCCGGGACTGTCCGGTTGTTCTCAAAGAAGATGTTGCAGACTTCAGTCGAAATTGTGAATCCAGGTGGGACAGGAACGCCCGCTCGGCACATCTCCGCCAGGCCGGCGCCCTTTCCGCCCAGGATATCTCTCATCGATCCGTCGCCGTCGGCCGTGCCGCCGCCGAAGGAGTATACGTATTTCTTCATTGGGCCTTCTGTCTCCTTACAATGAAACCTATCAACTCAAATCGATTACGCAGTTACGATTTCCGAGAAGTCGGCTATGCCGGAGAACTCCGTCAGCAGAGACTTCAGCAGAGTGAGCCGGTTCTCCCGGACCCGAGGATCACTCACGTTCACCAGGACCTTGTCAAAGAACAGGTCCACTTTCGGCCGCAGCGAAGCGATCGCCTCCAGGGCTCCCCGGTAGTCCTTTCGAGCCCGCTGCTCCTGAACAACAGTCCGAAGCGCCACAAAAGAATCATGCAATTCTCGCTCCGGTCCTGCCTCGAGCAGCGCCTCTTCGAGATTCGCTCCGCCTGAGAACTGCGCCTGTCGAAGAATATTCTTGATCCTTTTGAAGCTCGCGGCGAGGGGCTCGAAGTTTTCCGTCGGGCGCACCGCTCGCAGCGCTTCCAATCGGGCGTTCAAATCCTTGAGGTCGGCAAAGCCGGCTGCCATCGCGGCACGCACTTCGTCATAGCGGAAACCGCGAACCTCCCGGAAATAGTACTCCACACGGTCGCGGAAGAACTCACCCAAGTCGCCGCTGTCAGGCAGACGGAAATGGATCTCGCCTTCCGCCAGGATCCGGACGACACCCTGCGCCGCACGCCGCAAAGCGAAGGGATCTTTCGAGCCGCTGGGGATAAGGCCGATCGCAAAGCAGCCGCGCAGAGTATCCAGCTTGTCAGCGAGAGAGACGATCTGGCCGGCAGCGGTTGGCGGAATGTCGTCTTCCATGCTTTCCGGCTTGTAATGACTGTAGATGGCCTGCGCCACCGCCTCAGGCTCGCCCTGCACCCGGGCATACAAACCGCCGACAATCCCCTGCAATTCGGTGAATTCCTTCACCATTTCCGTCGTCAGGTCGCACTTGGCGAGCAGCGCGGCCCGCTTCGCAACGCTATCGCCGCCCAGTTCCGCCACAAGCTCGACCATGCGCTGCGCCTTGTCGTAATAGGAGCCAAGCTTCGCCTGGAACGTGACGTTCTTCAGATCCTCGACGCGATCCGCCAGTTTCTTCTGCTGGTCGAAGTTCCAGAAGAAGCGGGCGTCGTTAAAGCGCGCGCGGAGAACCCGCTCGTTTCCCTGTCGAACCAGCCCCTCGGGATCAGCATTCGTATTCATCACCGCGATGAAGTTCGGCGCCAGGTTTCCTCGCTCATCCTCGAGAGAGAAGTAGCGCTGGTGGTGCCGCATCACGGTGACCAGCACCTCAGCCGGCAGGTCGAGATACTTCGCGTCGAACCCGCCAAGGATCGGGGTCGGATATTCGGTGAGGTAGACCAGTGTATTGAGCAGCGCCTCATCCGGCCGCAGTCTCAAGCCGGCGGAACCCGCAAGGGACCGGGCGCCGGATTC
>JADGHK010000334.1 GCA_019686145.1 Bryobacteraceae bacterium
GCCCTGGGGCAATTCCTGCACGAGTGTAAGAGAAACGGTGATCTGGTTCTGGGCTATGGAGCCTCGACAAAAGGAAATGTGCTGCTTCAGTACTGTGGCGTGTCTCGAGACCTCTTGCCCTGCATTGGAGAAGTAAATCCGGATAAATATGGTGCTTTCACGCCCGGCACGAAGATCCCCATCGTGCCGGAGGCCGACGTACGAGCCAAGCGGCCTGAATATCTTCTGGTCCTGCCGTGGCACTTCCGGAGGGGCATTGTCCAAAAGGAAGCGCGTTACCTTGAAGGAGGCGGAGGCCTGGTGTTTCCGCTCCCTAAACTTGAGGTGGTTACTGCAGCGGGCGCACTGTCAGGCGTAGAGCAACTCGGTCAGACGGCTCAAGCGGGCGCCGATGCCGGCGTGCTTCCTCAGGGCTAGCCTACGGAGGCATGAGATAGCCGGAATTCCAGCCAGGACAGGGCGCCTTATCCCGGCAATGCAAGGAGATTTGTGTGATCAGGACATATCGCGATCTAATCGAGGCCTTCGAGAGCTATGAAAACTTGAACAGTCTCGATGAGATTGCCAACCAGATAGATGACGATATCGCGAATCCAACCGGCATCTATTTGCTCTCCCTGGGACGTCTTCCGGAGAACCCCGATATGTGCCGTCCGTCATCGTCATACTGTCCTCGCGAGCATCTTCGTCAGGTACTCCTGAGCTCCGAATTTCAGTCGAAAGTGATCGCCGGTTTGCTGAACCATTTCGGTGAGTATGAGCGGGAATTGTACGTACATATACCGAGGTGCGGCGGCACCGACTTGCGCGTGGTGTTGGGTGACGTATTGTTCCCGTTGCCGAAAGACCTGGTGATGGAGGAATGGACGCAGAAAGTAGCACTCTTTCAGCATCTCCGGCGCTTTGCCTGCGAGAGAAAGACAACCTCCTTTAAGTTCTTCGTGTGCGGCCACTTCACGCTCGGAGAGTACATAAATCTTGGCTTCATTAGGGCCTGCGATCATGTATTCACCGTGCTCCGTCACCCAGTGGATCGGGTGCTTTCCCACGTCAACTACATCGTGCATGCCATGCGGCAGGATCCCAAGATGCTGAGGCCCGATACGCGATTGTGGGCCTCCTGGCTTAATCTGGCGAATTTGGACAATGTGCGGTGGGAAGAACTGCCGCTAGAGATTCTCAAATCGCCGGCGTTCAAGAGCGACTTTACCAATCTAATCTGTAATTGTTTGGGAGACGGTACATTCAAATCTGCAGTTCGAAACATTCTCACCTCGAAGATCGAGATCATCTTCCTCAAAGACTATGACGCGTGGCTGGCCAAGAAGTGGCAGGTCGTTTCCCGACGTGTGAACGCGGCCGAAAAGTACATATCGTATTCCGACTTAAGCTTATCTATGAGGCTTACCCTTCTCGACGAGCTGGTAGGCGAGGACCTGAAGCTCTACGACTTTGTTGCCCGTGAAGGGCTTGGCGCGGCGCCGGAGGCATGACGTGTGGCGCCCCGCGTTCTGGAGGCAATATGTTTGTAGATAAAAAGCCCTTTATATACGCTTGGCGGCCAATCTATCGCTGGCTATTTCAGGGAATTTTCTGGCCGTTCATGGGGCGGGTGCGGTCGTTTCTGTTATCAGACTTATCAGACATTGACCGTGCTACTTCTGAGAAGCTCGTCGCACTTCAACACGAGGTAGCAAACATTAGAGTCCAGCAAGCGGCTCATGGCGCTAAGACATTAGAAACGCTGGTTGCATTGGAGCAGCGGTATGCAGAGCTGGTGCGGATCGTGACGGCCCTGCAAGAGGAAGTGGCGACAATGAAAGCGGAACAACGGCGGCAGGCGATACGAACGGACGACGCTGTCGCCTTCTTCAGGGATGTTGAAGGGGAGCTCCAGGCTATCAAGGCAGAAACGTCCCAGCAGTGGGGCTCGATCGAGCGTTTACTTCTTGGCTTCTTAAGGGACCCTCTCACGAGCGAGGCAAACTACACTTCGTGATTCGAGTCTCCGTTTATCCGCAGATTTCCCGTCGCGAAGGCAGGTTGAAACCGGCCCCTGACGAGGGGCCGGTATTGTGCGCATTCAGAAGGGCTGTCAGAACTGGAGGCGCAGGCCAAACTGAAGCGTGCGCGGATCCGTCGCGCTTGTGACTTGCCCAAAATTTCCCGCGCCGACCGTCGTCGCCACATCCCAGTACGAGAAGTGGTGTGGAGCGTTGTAGAATTCGGCACGGAACTCGGTGCGGACTCGCTCGTTGATCGAGAAGATCTTCTGGAGCGAGACGTCCCAGTTGTTCATTCCAGGCCCGATGATCGCGTTCCGGCCGAGGTTGCCGAACGTACCGGCAGGCTGAACGGCGAACGCTGCGGGATTGAACCAGCGCGTCTGTGTGCCGGCATCTTCGTAGGGATCGCCGACGAGATTGGGCCGCTGGCCTCCGCCCTGACCGATGCCCGCTACGTCCCCCTGGACAGTGATGTTCAACGGACGCCCGCTCTGAAGCGTAGTTACGCCGGAAACCTGCCAGCCGCCAAACACCTTCTTGTACCAGACATTCTGCTGCTGCCAGAAGGGCAGCGAGTAGATGTAGCTGAACACGAAGACGTGCCTGCGATCGTAATTGGCGAGGCTGTGGTCACCCTTGAAGTTGTAGCTGTCCTGCGGGGTCTCGTTCCAGTCGCTTGCGTCGGTGATGGCTTTGGACCACGTATAGGCAACGCTCAGGATGCCCCCCTGCTGCAACTGACGTCTCACCTGCACCTGCAGGGAGTTGTAGTTGAAGTTGGAGCCTGTGATGTACTGCGTGATGCCCGCGTAGCCCAGGTACGGGCGAAGCGCATTGACGTTGACTCCCGGGTTTGCAGTCAGCGTGCCGACGGGCAACTGATTCAGCGACACCGCCCGGTACTGATTCCAGCCGCTTGAGCCAACATAGGCGACGTCGAGAAGTGTGTCTCTCAGCAGCTTGTGCTGAATTCCGAAGCTGTAGTTCTGGACCGTCGGAACCTTGAGATCGATTTCGTAGGAGGTGACGTTGGACGGAAAAATGCGCTGCTGGCCGCCCGCAGGGTTTTCGACGTTCCCGCTAAACAAAGATGCTTCCTGAATGAACGGCGGATTGTTCACGCGTCCGAAGACGAAGTTGCCCTGGATGCGCTCGTAAAAGAGGCCCCAGCCGCCGCGAACGACGGTTTCCTGCCTCCCTGTGAGGTCGTAGGCGAAGCCGAGGCGAGGCCCCAGCGTGCCGTAATCCCACGGAGAAATCTCCTTCGGCAAGCCACGCAGAAGCCGCTGATAGACGTCCTCGCTGTACTGAGGAAAGCGCTCGCGGAAGGCTTCGGGATATTCGGAGCCGCCTACGGCAAGACCATTGACGGGGTCCCCTGTGCCGGGTATGATCTGGCCGCTGGCGCGATCGACTACAGGCGCCCGAGACGGGTCGAAGAATCGCGGCGAAAAGATCGAGGCATTTTGCAAGGCGGCGTACTGAGGCTGCATCAGCATGTACCGCAAGCCAAGATCGAGTGTGAGCCGGCTGCTGGCTTTCCAGTTATCCGCAACGTAAAACTCTGCCTGGGTGAAGCGGAACCAGCCTTCGCGGCCGGCTGAAGCTTCCGTATACGTGTTGAAGTTTCCCAAAAGCGCGTCGGCCAGCGCGTTCCCCGAATGCAGAGGATGGCCCGGGCTGAAGTTGAACGTGCCATTGATGGCCGGCTGGTTGTCCTGATTCTTCCGGCTGCGCATGACGAGCACGCCGAACTTCAACGTGTGGCTGCCTAGCACCTTGGAGAAGTCGTCTTTGAACTGGAAGATCCGGTTGAAGTTGTTCCATTGCCGCGGCGTTGTTGTCAGCGAGTTGAATCCGGAGATGTTAATCGAAGGGATCGACGTCTCGTTGCCGTAGATCATCGGATAGTCGATGCCGTTGGCTTGACGCGAATAGTCGGTCAGGAACACCGGATTCGGCTGGAAGTTGACCTGCCGGATGACGTTCCCCGTGAAGGTGAATTGAAACGTGTTGACTGTCGTGGGATTCGCCACGTAGGTCCACTTTGCGCTGGCGTTGGTGCCAGGAATGTTGCGGTCGAAGGTGGCCGTTTGATTGGTCTGCTGAAGTGAGGTGTAGTAGTCGCGGAG
>JADGHK010000335.1 GCA_019686145.1 Bryobacteraceae bacterium
CTTTCCGCGCCCATAGAGGAATTGCCCAAGCTGTTTTCGGCTATACAGAAGAACAATGCTTTAGCCGCCATCGGCTCCAGGGCGCTTGATCGTTCCCTGATCGGCGTGCGGCAGCCGTGGTTTCGGGAGACCGCCGGCAAGCTGTTCAATGTGGTAATGCGCGTGGTGACGGGCTTGCCTTTTCGGGATACCCAGTGCGGCTTCAAATTGTTCGCGGCGGAGGCGGCGCGGAAGATCTGCCGGAAACAGCAGCTAAACGGCTTCGGATTCGACGTCGAGCTGCTTTACATCGCAAAACTGCACCAGATCCGGGTTGTCGAGGTGCCCGTTCGCTGGAACGATGTCGAGGGCACGACGGTCAGCACCTGGCGCGGTCTGCACGCCTTCATCGAGCCTCTTCAAATCCGCTGGTACCATCTCACGGGACGCTACCGCTAAACCGCGTTCCTAGCGCTTCACAATGACTTCGCGGAGGTGGTCTCGGGTGAGGAAGAACTTAATGGACTGAAAGTCGCTGAAAACGCGTTCCAGAGCGCGGTTGTTGAAGAACTGGGCGGGCTCTCTCGTGCCGCGCTGGCAAAGCAGCAGCGTCTTTTGATCGACGATACGGTAGGAGTAAAGGGGAACGTTCGTCACCTTCTCGTCGGCGTGGAAGAAGGCCAGCAGGTAGGCGTTCGGCCGCAGGATCCTCCGTAACTGTTCGAGCGTCTGCTGAAGCAGCACCGGATTCATATATTGCAGGCAGTCCCAGACCAGGGCTCCGTCAAAGTGGCCGTCGGGGAACGTGAGCGTCTGCTGAAAGAAAGCGTCGATTCGTTCCTGATCCGCCTGATTTTCGTAGAAATCCCCTTCTCCGCCGAAGGAGAGCTCCAGCGTTCGAAGGAAGTCCTCAGAATAGATCCGATGGCCGAGACTGGTGATAAAGCCGATGTTGGCCTGGCTTGCGCCTGCGAAATCCAGGATGGACAGTCCGATCGTGTCGCGGAGCGCTGCGAAGAACTGCTCTAACCCGGGGCTGTGGCGGGTCCTGGTCTGTTCCGAAGGCTCGCTGCGACCGGCGGCCGTGGAGCCCGGAGGATCGTTCGGACGCCCCGCAGGGTTCGTGCCGAACATTGACCTCAGCCTGTCTCTAAACAACCGCCAGACTCCTCCGTTCCGTTACTTCGCGTCCGGTGCGCCAGCCGGAACAGGAGCCGCGCTGGTCGCAGGCTGGACGGACGGCGCAGGTCTGGGTGAAGTCTTCGCTTCGGGCCGGGCAATGTCGATGCTGCCCTTGAAGTAAGCGCCGTCCTCAATCACAATTCGAGTGGTCTTCAGATCGCCGATCAGCTTCGCATCCTTCCGAATGTCGATCTTATCGCCAGCTTCCACATTGCCGTGGACCGTGCCTAAAATCACGATCTCACGAGCTTTGACGCCAGCCTCCACCTTTCCGTTGGGACCAACGGTGAGGCGGGAGTCCGGCATTTCGATCGCACCTTCAACATGCCCGTCGATGTACAGGTCTTCACGGCTGGCGATCTGACCCTTAATCGCGACGGATTTGCCGATTACGGCATGATTGCGGGGAGTCTCGGTATCAGCACCGCTACGCGCGGGTATTGTAGACATCAAGTTTCCCTCTCTGGTGACATTCGCCGGAGCTGGCGGTGCGGTAGCCGGCTTCGGACTGTAATCGTCATCCTTCTTGCGATTCCACATATGGACTCACGAATGCCGTTTCCAGCATCGACCTTTATCCTACGGTAGACCAAGGGAAAAGGCAAACTCGCAGCCCCTCGCCGCCCTGCTTCGCATTGTTGCATCAAAGGCGCCGAAAACGAGGAAAGCGCCCAGGTCAATCTGGGATAATGAAATTGTGGCCAAAGTGAAAGAACTTGAGCTGCGGCTGCAGCGGGTGGAGCAGCAGCTTGCGCTTTTTAAGAAAATCAGCCGATTCATGGTGCGCGAGATGAGTCTGCAGGAGGTGCTGCACGGCATTGTGGGTCTGCTTGTTGAATACATGGCCTGCGATTCGTGCTTGATCTACCTGATAGACAACGACGAGCTGGTGCTTTGTGCATCCAATACGCCTCATCCCTCCATGATCGGGAAAGTGCGGTTACGAATGGACGAAGGTCTGACCGGCTGGGTCGCTCGGGAGAGGCGGCTGCTCGCAATTTCTCGCGAGGCATATCAGGATCCCCGGTTCAAGTACTTCCGAGACCTTCCGGAAGACACCTACGAGGCTTTCCTTTCGGCCCCCGTCATCGCCCGGAACCGGGTTGTCGGTGTCATTAACGTACAGCATCGCGCCCCGCATGCTCACACTGGCGATGAAATGGAGCTGCTCAGCACGGTAGGGGAGCAAATCGGCTGCCTGCTTGTTCTCGCACGAATGGCTCCCACTGCGGTGCAGAATGCCAATCACGCTCAACTTGTTTTGTCATCTGGTCCGTACCCGCTCACTACCAGATAGGCATCTCTGCAACATATGGCTTGCTTCCGGCATCTCCTCGTGCCTCTCGCGATGGCCGCGATCGGAGCGGTGGCGGTTTGGGCTCAGCCGGCTGCCTTCAAAGCGGGCGGCAAGTGGGTACTGCGCTTCGAGCACGATGTTGACAATGAATCGCTGGAACTCGTCGATCTCCAGTTTCCTTCGCCGCAGCGCGGCATCGCCGTCGGGCTTCGGACGATCAAGTCGCGAATTAAGCCGGTAGCTCTGGTCACGAGCAACGGGGGAAAGAGGTGGGAGTGGGTCAATCTTGACGCCCCGCCGGTGTCGCTCTTTTTCCTCGACGACAGCACCGGCTGGCTGGTCACGACCAAGGGCCTTTATCAGACGGTCGAGTCGGGCAGGTCCTGGAAGAAGCGGAAGGCTCCCAAGGACATTCTCCGTGTCTACTTTCAGACGCCAGAGCGTGGGTGGGCCATAGGACTTCGAAAGGCTTTCTACGAGACATCGGACGGCGGCGCGTCCTGGCGGAGAGTTGAGGCTGCCGAGAAGCCCGAAGGCCGCCCTGAGTATACCTTCTATTCCTGGATGACATTCGCGAACTCAAAGTACGGCGTGGTTGTGGGAAGTGCGCGACCGCCACGGCCGGTGAGGCGGCAATTGCCAGTCTGGCTCGACCCGGAGAGCGCATCCCGCCGTCGTGAATTGCCCGCGCTCGCCATCATGCTGCAAACGAACGATGGCGGAAACACCTGGCAACATTCCGTTGCGTCGCTATTCGGCCAGATTACGCGGCTTCGCGTGCTCGGGGCTCGGGGCCTGGGCCTGTTCGAGTTTCAGAACCGGTTTGTCTACCCGTCCGAAGTTGTCCGGTTGGACCTGGACAAAGGGAGGAGCGAGACGGTTTTCCATCGAAAGGACCGGGCTGTCACGGATGTCATCGCGTTTCCAGACGGGACCGCCTACCTGGCAGGATACGAGCCGGTCGGGGAAATCGCCACGCTTCCGGTGCCTGGAAAATTGCGCATGCTGACTTCGACCGATCCCGATTGGAAGCATTGGGTTGAGATGCCGGCGGACTACCGCGCTGTGGCGAACCGTGTGGTGCTGGCCGCTTCCGATGCCGACAACGTATGGGCCGCGACCGACACCGGGATGATCCTGAAGCTGGAAAAATCCGCCGCTTCAAAATAGCTGCCGCCACAGAAACAGACTTCTTTGTTTTATCCACAGAAAAGCCTTGCCTGGACGCTTGTAAGTTGTTGAAAGAAAGGTAAAAATCCTTTTGAAAATTTCTTGCGTCCCGCTCTGATTTCCATTGACTCCGGCTCCGTTTCCGGGAATGATTGGGGTGGTTCCAAGAGGCTGACGGAACAGCGAGCCCGAGCGGGACGCAGGCAGCCTCAACGATTCGTCATGGCGGCCGTTACAGCAAGAACGGCTGGTGTGAGGAAAAGGAGAGGCGAGGGCGTTTCGCAAGGCAGACTTCCCGGTAGGAGCCATTCCGGGCACGGTGAGCCGGAGGGGGCAACACCCCGAAGGGGAGTGACGGAGTGAGGAGGACCGGGACGGGCGACCGGGAATTGTACAACGGGCAGCGGAGGCGCCTCGTGGTGGGAAACCAAGGCGGCTGCAAATCCAAAGCCGAACGGGTACAAGGAAAGGGCGTTCGAGGAGCGAAGACGGA
>JADGHK010000336.1 GCA_019686145.1 Bryobacteraceae bacterium
CGATTTATCCGGGAGTCAACGGGGTTCAGTCCAGGCTTCAGAACACCGAATTCATGCTGCTGCCTCGCATCGGCGTCGCTTATCAGTTGACTTCGAAAACCGTCCTTCGTGGTGGCTATGGCATCTACTTCGACACTCTGAATGCGCAAAATGTCGGCCCGGATCAGTCAGGCTTCAGTCGCGCCACGGTCAATCCGATCACCAACGACTTCGGACAGACGTGGCTTTCCGGCAATCCCGCAGCCGGGATCTCTCCGCTTACCGACCCGTTCCCGCTGCGTCCCGACGGGACTCGCTTCGACGTGCCAGTCGGAACGGGTCAAGGCCTTTTAGCTCGGGCCGGAATCGGCTGGAATTTCTACGGCCAATCTGTGCCGCGCGCCCGGCAGCAGCGCTGGCGCATCGACCTGCAACGCCAGCTCGGCGCCGACATGGTTGTGACTGTCGGTTACGCAGGCAGTTATTCGGATCGCATCCGCGTCTCCCGAAGGCTGGATGCACTGCCCGGGCAGTACTGGAATACGACACAGGAGCGCAACAATGCGCTGGCCAGCAACCTTAATCAGAACGTACCCAACCCTTTCCACATACAGAACTTTCAGGAACTGCGAATCTCTGACCCGATTGCTTACCAGGCGCTCGAATCCCGCGGTTATTTCTTGAGCCCTACCATTCCGAAGCACATGCTGCTGCGCCCATATCCGCACATGAACAACATCTCGGCAGTAGGCAGCACGGACGGGGAGGTAAAGACTCATTCGTTTGAAGCGATGTTTCAACGACGCTTTGCCCGCGGGTTCACGCTGCATGCGAACTACACAGCCCTTTATGAGCGGGACCGGGATTACTATCACAACGAGTTTGACCCTCTGCCAAGCTGGAGGCAGACCAATGCCGGGGTCCCGCATCGAATTGCTGCCACTGGAATCTGGGAGCTGCCTTTCGGACGCGGCCGCGCCTTCTTACAGTCGGGACTTGCAAGCGCCCTGTTCGGCGGCTGGCAAATTGCCGGAACTTATGAATGGCAGCCCGGCCCTCTGCTCGATTGGGGGAACATCTTCTATTACGGCGATCTCGCTGACATCAGGAAGGGGAAACGCACGTTAGACCGCTGGTTCAACACCGACGGCTTTGAGCGCAATCCCCAGCGAACGCCTGCATCGTTTCAAGCCCGGCTGTTTCCAACTCGGGTGGATGGTGTTCGCGCTGATGGCTTGAATCGGATTGACGCCAACATTCAGCGCGATTTCCGTCTCACGGAGAGGTTCACACTCCAGTTGCGGATGGATGCGCTGAACGTCGCCAACCGGTCACAGTTTGAGCCACCCAACCGCGATCCGATCTCGACCAACTTCGGCCGGGTCACGAATAACACTTCCAGCACAATGCGGTTTCTCCTGTTTCAAGCCCGCATCAAGTTCTAAGTGAGATAGGATTGATTGCACTCATGACTCGCGTCATCCTGAGCCTGTTTTTTGCACTTTCCGCAGCTGCCGCTGCCGCGGTTCCGCTGGATCTCAGCAGGGTGAAGCAAGGCCCCGTGACGGTCGCACGAGAGGGTGATACAGCGGTTGTGCGGTGGCAGGACGAAAAGGGCCGCGCCTGGGAAGCGTCCTTCAATCTCGAGCCGCGACTGCCGCTGATCGGAGCGATCCGCGTCAATGGCAAGACGGTGATTCAGAATGCCGTACCCATTTACAGCGCGCAAACCGGCAAGCGCCGGGGAGGGTTTGATGAGTTCTTCGACTTCCCTCCGAGCCATCCGGACGGGACGCGGAGCTTCCAGGGCCGTCTCGAACTGGCGGCTGCGAACGCGGCCACGCATGGGGATCGGGTGGAGCTTACCTTCGACGGATTCCAAATGGGGATCTTCCGCGGGTCGATCCGCTACATGTTCTATCCCGGAAGCCGCTTGATTCAGCAGGCTGCAGTGGCCTCGACCAACGAGAACGACACCGCCTACTTCTACGACGCCGGACTGCGCATGGCCGTGCCACGCGATTCGCGGCCCGGCAATAACATGGAATCCGAGGTCGTTTACTATGACACCGAGGGTAAGCTCCGCGTCGAGCACCCAAACGTGTCAGAGAAAAACCCTGTCTGGGTGCGCTACCGCACTCTCGCCGCTCGCGCACAGGGCGGAAGCGTGGCTGTCTTTCCCACACCGCACAAATACTTCATGCCGCGCGATTTCACGACAAATATGGGATTTCTGTGGCATACCGCGTGGCGAGGGCAGGTCTATCTCGGCGTCCGGCAGTTACCTGACGACAACTCGCGGTTCTATCCCTGGATGAACGCGCCGCCGGGAACCGAACAGCGAATGAACGTGTTTTTCCTGTTGAGCGACGGAGAGCCTGCGCCGCTGCTCGACGAAGTGGCTCGCTATACGAACCGCGACCGGTTTCCCCGGCTTGAGGGTTACGTGACCGTTTCGCCCCACTGGCACTTTGCCTATACGATCCAGGCGATGGAGAAGGGGGCAGATTGGGTCCCTCCGTTCAAGCCGGTTCTCAAGGAGATGGGCGTCGATGTCGCGATGATCGCGGACTTCCACGGAGACGGCCATCCTCAGGATCAGACTGAACTGCGCCTGAAGGAACTGAAGGCGTACTACGAGTTTTGCCGCGCGCAAAGCAGCAAAGACTTCCTTATCATCCCGTCAGAAGAAGCAAACGTGCACTATGGAGGGCACTGGGCTGTCGCGTTTCCAAAGCCTGTCTACTGGTTCATGGCGAAGCCCGGCACCGCATCATCACGGAAGGAAGTACCTGGATACGGGACTGTCTACACAATCGGCAGCGCCAAGGCTCTGCTGGACATGATGCGCCGCGAGAACGGTTTCGCGTATCAGACCCACCCTCGCACAAAGGGTTCGAAAGGCTATCCCGACGCAATCCGCTTCACCGAGCATTTCCTGGACGACACCTACGTGGGCGCCGGATGGAAGCAGATGCCTGCCGACATGTCATCACCCCGTTTGGGAGAGCGCTCGCTCAAGCTCCTCGACGACATGGCCAACTGGGGGCTGCGAAAACTCCTCCTCGCCGAAGTCGACGTATTCCAGATCGACCACACGCACGAGCTGTATGCGCATATGAACATCAACTATGTCCGAGCCCGCGAAGTTCCCGCGTTCGATCGCTACGGGGAGCTGCTCGACACGATGCGGAGAGGGGACTTCTTCATGTCGACGGGGGAGGTCCTGATGCCGGAGCATTTTATTCGCGAAACGGCGCCCGGAAAGCTGCTGGCAGTGGCGGATCTTCGCTACACGCTGCCGCTTCAATTCGCTGAAGTGGTGTGGGGCGATGGTGAGAATACGCATCGGAAGATCCATTCGCTCGAAACGACGCGCGCATTTGGGAGCCACAAGATCGAATTTACGGTGGATGCGCCGGGCTGGCGGTGGGCGCGTCTTGCAGTATGGGACATCGCCGGCAACGGCGCCTTCGCAAACCCGACATGGAACACGAAAGCCCGCAAAGTGGTTGCGCTCGACGGCTGGCACAACCGCGAATCACAGCCGCACTATGCGTGGGAAGGGACATATCCGGGAGGATTCTCCGGCTTGAGGGCCATGCTCAGCGGTCTCGGGGCCGAACCGCGCACGATCACGACAGCCCTTACGGAGAAGGCCCTCCAGGGAGTTGACTGCCTCATCATTGTGGATCCTGATACACCTCAGGAATCGTCATCCCCCAACCTGATCACGGATGCCGAAATCTCCGCCGTCACGAAGTGGGTACGGGGAGGAGGCACGCTCCTGCTGCTCGGCAACGATCCGGGAAACGCCGAATTCGGGAGGCTGAACGAGCTTGCGGGCCGTTTTGGCATCCGATTCGAGGAGAGGAAGTACGCCGACGCGAAAGGCAATTCGAAGTTAACAGTTTCGACGGCGCAAGGAGGCTGGTTTACGCCCGGACTCAAATTCTACGCCGTCGATCTGGCGCCTCTTCGCATCACGGCACACGATGTCGAAACATTGCTCGCCGATCGTGATACCGCGCTCATGGCGTGTGTCCGTGCCGGGAACGGACAGGTGATTGCTCTCGGCGACCCGTGGCTTTACAACGAGTACCTTTATACCCAGGACAACCGGCGCATCGCGGAAGAGT
>JADGHK010000337.1 GCA_019686145.1 Bryobacteraceae bacterium
GACCACAGCCCACCGCGTAGAAGATGATGAGGTCTCCCGGCTTTGCTGGCCGGAAAGGTACGTTTTGCACCAGATTCGGCCGGCCGACAAACGTCTCAAGATCTGGGAAGTTCGCCGCCGCGTATTGGACGTCGCCGACTTTGAAGTTTGGCGGCGCAAGAATCGCCGGAGAAACCTCCGCCTTGCGCAAGGTGACAGGAGCACTTTGTACGACGCCAGGACCGGTAACCACGATCGTTGCATCTCCCATGGGATTAATGTTCGGTACCTGGACGTTAATCTGGTTGGGGCTGATGTAGCTGACGTAGGCGGGCACGTTGTCAATCAACACTCCCCACCCGTCCAGATTTGTCGGCGCGGTGTTCCCATTAAAGTCGCTCTCCAGCCACTCACGGCCCTGAGGTCCCGTTTGGGCGAAGTTATTGCCAAAGAGCTGAATCCACGTACCGGGCGAGATGCGAGGCTGATTGTCAAAAGCCTGAAGGATAGGCAACTCGGAGCGAAGCGTTGGCGTCGCTCCAACTGACGCCAAAGAAATCCTCTTGGATGTGCTGTAGATCTGGTCGCCCGTAAAGTTGTTGTTGTTATTGGCGGCATTGCCCGCGGCATAAAAGACAATGTCTCCCACATCCTCGTTGGGAGCGATCCAGTCAAACTCAAAAGTCGTTGGGCCTTGCGTGCCGGGCCGCGTGCCTGCCGACGTGTGTGTAATCCACTCGGACTCCCTTAGTTGGGTGAACCCATCTTCCGCCGGCCTCAGTGTTCCCACAGACCGGTTGTCCGACGCCGCGCGCGCGGATAACTGAAATCCCCATCGCCGCGCCGTAGGATCGTTCAGAACGACGCGCATTCGATACGTGGCCCCAGGCGTATAGCCCGTCTCCTGGCTGAAGAGAATTTCAATGCTTCCCGGACCCGAGTTGAGCGGGTTGGTCCGGTGGCACGCAGCGCAGGTTTCCTCGCCCGGCGCTCCGCTGTGCCGCGGTATAGCACCTCCGCTATTAGCCAGAAGCAGCGTCGGCATAAGAACAGGAACGAGCGCTATCTTCCCCAACAAACTAAACTGAAATTTCATCAATGTGTGACCCCCCTGGCCCGGCTAGTGTATCGCAGAGTTGTTGTATCTGGACGTGTGATAGCTGTAAATTCTACGTATTTGGTAAGTTCCGCCACCGAAAATGAACGCGCCGGATGTAACAACTTTGGCAGAACTACCAGGTCGCAGGCGTGTTTATCGAAACAGGAAGTCAAAGGAGCAGACAGAGATGACAAAAATGTTGATCCCCGCGTTGATTCTCACCGTCACGGTGTGTATGGCTCAGACCGGCAGGACCAGGACGGTCGAACGCAGCGGAAAACGAGGCGGCAGCATCAGCAGGACAGCAACAGTGGATAAAGACTCGGCCAGCCGCGACGTCACGGTGACGGGACCGCGGGGGCGCACGGGCACGATCGACCGTGACTCCACATACGTGAAAGGAGAGGGAGTCTCAGGACAAACTACGGTAACTGGTCCTCGAGGGAATACCGTAACCGCCTCGGGATCGGCCAGCGCCACCGGGGAAGGCGGGTATGTTTATGAGAAAACCAAGACAGGACCGCGGGGAAATTCTGCATCGGTCTCCGGCGAAACTACTAAGAATGAAGATGGAAGCATAACCAAGACCCGCACTGTAACGGGTCCGCGCGGAAAGTCGCGCACCACCGAGAAAACAGTGAATCACCAGTAAAAGACAGGACGTCTGGAGAGCGGAAGTGAGGTCTCCTCAGACCTCACTTCCTACCACTTCCGTTACTTCGACCGTGAAGTAAGCGCAGTCCGGATGGTGGAAGACCAGAGCGCTGACGCTGGCTTCCGGCTCCATCATCATCCCTTCTGTCAGCTCCACGCCAATATCTTCGGGATGAAGAAGCTTCCAAAGCCCCTGCTGATCTTCCAGATTCGGGCAGGCCGGATAGCCGAAGCTATACCGTTTTCCGCGGTATCGTGACGTGAACCGCTGCTGCATGGTCATCGTCGGCGGATCCGGGAAGCCCCAGTCCTCGCGGATGCGGCGGTGCAGCCACTCAGCGCATGCTTCCGCCGTCTCAATCGCGAGTGCCTGGATTGCATGGGCCTTGAAGAACTCGCCAGCCTCCTTGGCAGCTTCGCTGTGAGCACGCACGCCTTCCCCTGCGGTTACGACAAACATGGCGATATGGTCCCGCTTGCCATCTACCGGATCCAGGACATAGTCACTCAGACACAGGCCATCGGACTTCGCCTGACGTCCGAATCGGAACGTGTGCAAGGGACTGGACGCGCCGGGCGCAAAGAGGTGAATGGAGTTGCCTTCGCGCTCGGCCTCGAAGAACTGCCAGACAGCGCGGACTCGCATCCATGTGGCTACCTCGCGCTTTACCTCCTCCATGTCGTGGAAGAGCTGCAGTGCCTTCTCGTCGCGCTCCGCCAGCAATTTCTCAAAATTGCCCTTGAAACCCATGTGCCGGCCGTAGAGCATGTACGGATTGATGTAGCTCCAGATCTCAGCGAGATGCGGCACATCCCGAACCTTGCGGTCCAGGTAGGGAGCAGCGGGAATCGGCACATCAGTACGAACTTTG
Source organism: Bryobacteraceae bacterium (assembly GCA_019686145.1). GTDB lineage: Bacteria > Acidobacteriota > Terriglobia > Bryobacterales > Bryobacteraceae > JADGHK01. The sequence goes on from JADGHK010000337.1 coordinate 2,605, forward strand.
GGGCTTCGTGACTCGCTGGCCGGAACCACAGGCCGCGTCGCCGTACCGCTCTCCGCAGGTTCCAGCAAGGTATGCTCTTTGAGCACCTGGTCCCTGCGCGACGGATCCATGATTTCGTTCAACAGCCGCAGGCCGGTCATCGCGTCCTTGGCATAGAACGTCGGGGCCGCGTAACTTGGAGCGATTCGGGTTCTGGTGAACTTATCCGAGAGCGCTGCTCCTCCTACAAGAAGCGGCACGGTGATTCCGGCGGCTCTCAAGTCCCCCGCGGTAACAACCATCTGCTGCGCGCTCTTCACAAGCAGCCCTGAGAGGCCGATTGCGTCCGGCTGATGCTCCTGGCAGGCCTTAATCAGTTCCTCGGGAGGCACTTTGATGCCGAGGTTAATGACGGTATAGCCGTTGTTTGAGAGGATGATCTCTACCAGATTCTTGCCGATATCGTGGACGTCGCCTTTGACGGTTGCAAGCAGCACTTTGCCGCGTGCGGCGGTATCGGCCTTTTCCATGAACTGCTCCAGGTAGCTGACAGCCGCCTTCATCGCCTCGGCCGACTGCAGTACCTCTGCCACAATCAGCTCATTGTTGTTGAATAACCGTCCGACTTCGGCCATGCCCGCCATGAGCGGGCCATTGATGATATCGAGCGGCGCCGCGCCTTCCTTCAGCTTCAGGTCGAGATCGGCGATCAGACCATCCTTGGTTCCCTCAATGATGTAGTTGGCGAGCCGCTGGTCGAGCGGCAGATCTTCCGCTCTCGTCTTCGTGCGGGCTGCTGCTTTCCGGAAGTGGTCCGTAATTGCAGCAATGTGGAACTGATTGATCGCTATCTTCTGCTCGCGGGTCTGCAGGCGCCAGTCCTCGGGAGCCGTCCGGAAGAGTTCCGCATCCGGGTGGTCATTTGGAATTTCGGACGGAGGAGTATTGAACAGCAGATTCTCCGCGAGCCGGCGTTCCTCGACAGGGATCGATGCGAACCGCTCAAGCTTCTCCGCATTGACGATGGCAAGATCGAGACCGGCCTTCGTGCAGTAATACAGGAAGACGGAATTCACCACTTCGCGGGCCGCGGGCGGCAGTCCAAACGAAATGTTCGAGATTCCGAGAATCGTTCGAACGTGCGGGATGGATTCCCGGATCAGCCGGATGGCTTCGATCGTCTCTACGGCGCCGCCGATATAGTTCTCATCACCAGTGGCGCACGGGAACACGAGAGGGTCGATGATGATATCTTCCGCGCGAAGCCCATACTTCGACGTCAGAAGCTCGACGGATCTCTGAGCGACCGCCAGCTTGCGCTCGCGCGTGAAGGCTTGCGCCTGTACCGGATCCTCGTCGATGGTGCCGACAACGACGGCTGCGCCATAGGCCCGCGCGATCGGACACACTTTCTCAAACTTCTCTTCGCCGTCCTCCAGATTGATCGAGTTAATAATGCTCTTGCCCTGGCAGTAACTCAGAGCAAGCTCGATCGCCTTGGGATCGGTCGTATCGATCATGATCGG
>JADGHK010000338.1 GCA_019686145.1 Bryobacteraceae bacterium
AATGGCCTCTCTGATACACTCTTGGTACTGATGCCAGTTGGCCTCAGCCATGCTCTGGCTGGTCGGGAATGGCCTCTCTGATACACTCAACCGGGAAAATCGTCACCAAGAAAGTCCTGCTCTGGCTGGTCGGGAATGGCCTCTCTGATACACTCTACTTTCGAAAGATGGGTTTGCGTCGGCGAGCTCTGGCTGGTCGGGAATGGCCTCTCTGATACACTCAAAGGCTGTGGATGCAACGAGATAGCGTCCAGCTCTGGCTGGTCGGGAATGGCCTCTCTGATACACTCCGCCAGCCAGAGATAGATAGGTAACCAAACGCTCTGGCTGGTCGGGAATGGCCTCTCTGATACACTCTCTCGTTGGACCGCAGGGGACAACGGCGAGGCTCTGGCTGGTCGGGAATGGCCTCTCTGATACACTCAAGTGGACTCGATCTTGCTGCCCTGCAGCCACTTATCCTCGTTAAGCGGCACAGCAAATTCGAATGCAGGGCGGCTCGGCGAGTCCACTTTCGTCATTTTTCTAAAACAGAGAGATCTGAAGCGGAGGGCTCTCGGCCGGGCGCCTCATTCGCCCGTAGTACACCTCCATCTTTCCGAACTGGTGATCCGTCACCATTAGGAGCCGGACTTGTCCTTCCGGCGGCAAATAAGCCATCAAGCGCGTCTTGATATGCTCAGCTGCATCTTCACTCGGCATGTGGCGTGCGTAAACGGAATACTGCAGTTGCGCGAAGCCCATGGACAGTATTTTCTTGCGGAACTGAGTGTACTGCCGGCGCTGGTCGACCGTCTCTACCGGGAGGTCGAAGAGGACGAACAGCCACATGATTCGATAACTCGAAAGCGTAGCAGCGCTCCTTCAAGGCTTAGGCTCGAGCCTTTGGCCGAATCATCTGCCGGTTGCCGCGGCCGCTGCGAGGCAAAGGACTCCACGGCGGCAGCCATAACTCGGCCGCCTCCCCCATAATGACGGCAACGACGGATTGAGCCAGTTTTGTAAGCACGTCGAACATTGTTCGGCTCTCGTTGGCGACAAGGAGGCGGCCGGATACAGCAGCAATCAAATTCCTTTTCGCTTCTCCAGTCAAAGGCGTCATGTCCGATCCCGCAACGAATCGATCAACCAGCGGTCGGAATGGCTCCATGAGATCATCTGCCAGTGCAAAGGCATTCGCCTTATTCCGGTGGGCGATCCCAAACGTAGGATGTAAGCCGCACGCGCAGATCGCACGCGCTGTCATCGCGCGGAGGACAGCATATCCATAGTTCAACCAATGGTTGCGGTGATCCTCGTCATTCCTCCTCTTAAAGCCGAACTCATCGAACAGCAGTTGCCAGTACCGCCGGGCTGCTCGCGCCTCTACATTGGTCGTATCGCCCGAAGCTACCCGTTTCTTGAGAGCGCGAAGACCTGCATCGCCGCCAAGCTTCTCCTCGAGGACTCGGGCTTGTGCTTCAATCTTCGCGCGGACGAGCTGCTGCCACATCCTCTTCCGGCGCGGCTTCGTCAACGTCGTCTGCCTGGCAAACCGTCCTGCCTGAACGTGATGGGATTGCAGGGGCAGCAGCATTCCTGCCGGGCGCTGACTGCTATCGCAGATGACAAAGGCCGCGCCGGCTTCTGTCAGATGACTAAGGACGGCCTGCGTGAAGACGACCGCCGGATGCGAAACAAGGACGCACGCAATCTCCGCGCAAGGGATTGCCTCGACCTCCTCCGTTCCCTGGGTAACCACTAACAGGCCATTGCGAATCGATAACCTCGACGGCTCCTGACTGAAGTCGAGGATACGGTCAGTCATGGGCTTCCAAAATTTCACCCAAGGGCGTCACGACCACCTTCCTGCCCCCGAGTTTCATCAGGGTGGTCAGTTGAACGTCCCAGAGCTTTCCACTCTTGACTACATCCTGCTTTTTCCTTGCGTCAGTGGATGGCTGTAGCTCGAACGCTCCGCGAGCCCGTACACTGCGAACGTACCAAACTTCTTCCGGACTCCCTTCCGACCGCCTTGCCATGACTAAATCACCCTCGGAAAGGGAGAACAGGAACTCCCGTCCGGGTCCATGGTTTTTCTGAACAATTGGCACCTGCTGCCTGTACCGTTCGGCTGCCTCGAGGCTTGAGACGGTATAGTGTTCCCACTTCTTGATTTTGTTCGTTACACAATCACGAACAGCGAGAACTTCGATGTGGTGATTCCCTTTGGCGATGACATATCTGGGTGGCGTACCTTCATTTCCCAGACGGTGTGCTTCTTCCCTCTTGTAGTATCGGACCCGTTTGATCGGAATCCTGCGGCCGTCCTTTGCTTCGATGCATGGCCACTGCCCTTGAAGCTTTTTGGCATTCCGGCCCGCTGCTTCCCACGCCGACTTGACGATTGTCCGAATCTTCTGATCCACAATCTGATCGATTTCTGCCGCCGTGAGTTGATCGACTGGTTTTCGGGTCCGTATGTACTTCTTTCCATCAACCGTCATCGGAGCACTGTAGTACGTCTCCTCGTGAAGGGCGCCCTTGAGCCTTCGTTTCGGACGGTGGGAGACTTGCACCCGCGATATGGCCTCCTTCACGTGCTGCCGGAAATCCGGCCAGGGATCAGCGAGCGATCCAAAGCGACGGTGTCCTTCCGCTGATGCGCGCGAAGCGGCGTCCGCGAGACACTTCACTTGTGCCGGGCTGGCCAGCGCAATCGCAATCGCATCGACGGCATGGTGCCGGTGATCCTCTCGGTTCTTTTCCGGCCGGTCGTGCAGAACGCGATTCAAGTCCCACTTCTGCCTCAGATACGCGGTTACCTGACCCGCGCAGACAACGATTCTCCTGTTATCGGACCGGTCGATTCCATAGAGGCATCCAAGATACTTTGCCGCCAGTCTCGACGCGTATCGGGTGTCGTTGAGCTGCCGCTGCGTAAACTCGGCGAGCAGCTTCTCGGTATCGGTCTCGGTCATGGTAAATCGTTTCAGCTTGCCCGGATTACCGAACTCGCGAACACGCGCGACCATCTCAGGCCACTCGCTGCTGTGTCCAGACGCCTCGAACGGTGTGCGCTTACCTTTGGTGGTTTTGTTGAAGGAGGCCTCGCAGAGTGTCTTGTTTTGGAAGGAGTCGTCCAGAGATCTTTCGAACGGGATGATGTGCTCCACGTCAAAGCGGGGGTACTCACCGAACAACGACTGGAGGCTGATGGACTGGCCGGTATACGGGCATCGCCCTTTGCACTCCAGCCAAAGCAGGTATTTTTCGATGTCGGCGCGGCTTGGGTTGTCCCCGACATACGGCTTGAGTTCGTTTTTGGCGCGCTCGCGAAGCTTTTCCCGCTCTCTATTCTTCCTCGACTCTTTCAGCCTCTCCTCGCGGCTGCGCTTCATGTCTCTGGCAAGCTCAATATGGATCGACGCTGGCTTACCGTAGCGGCGGATGACCGCATTGACGACCTTGCGGAGCTCGGTCAAGGCTCTTATAACGACCGGGTTTCTTACCTCCGAGAGAACGTCCAGGACAGGCGGCAGGTACGGGAGAGGTTCCTTCTCTGTAAAGTGCTCCGGCCAGAGAAGCCGCCTCGCTTCGCTGAATGTCATTCCGGCTTCTAGGTGAGGCATCACCTTCTGAATCGCCTTCAGTGACAGCCGAACGTACCCGTCTGGCAAGTTGACCTCAGAGAGAGCCTGGGCGGTGTCACAAGGAAAACGCCACTTGGTTGTCAGGCACTTCAGAAGATCTTCGTCCGTTTCATTGCGTTTGGGATCAGCCAAATCGGCAACGAGTTCTCGTTGCCGTTCTGCTGGCATCTGCAGCCATTCGTCGCCCAGGATTCTGTAAATCCGATGGGAGGTGGCATTGCCGGGTATGCCGGTCTCGCCTCCGATCTCGATGCTGAACTTGCAGTTGTCCGCTAAAGCCAGCAGCTTCCGGATCTCCTTGAATGAAAGCTTTTCGCGCCTCAGCGACTCCTCCATCAGCACGCGCCTTTCCCGGTCATCGAGCTGTCGAGTTGAACCATCCTTCAGGACAAGACGCAGGTTGTTGATGGCGCTGAGCGTGCGAAACTGCTGTGCTTCCGGAAGCCAAAGCGGGGCTCGCTTTTCACCGGGCTCG
>JADGHK010000339.1 GCA_019686145.1 Bryobacteraceae bacterium
TAGGCCTAAAACGATCTCAGAGTCGGTCAAAACGTATTCTCCCAAGAATGTTTTATCACTCCTGGGATCACGGCCTGCCCCCGTTTTTGATCAAGAGCCAGTCCACGTAGCAAGCGCACAGGCCCCTGCTCCTATGCCTTCGCAGTCTCTAACTGCACACGAAGGGTTCGAATCGCAAAACGCGGCAGTGCGAACCTGACCTCGTGACGGCCATTGCCTGCCGGAGTGACGCTCAATTCCCGAATGACCCGGCCGTCCAGTTCGACAAGCTCGACACGCGCGGGCTTGAGATGGAATGAGACGCTACGCTCCGTCTCGTCGCCTTCCGCATTGAACAGCCGGACGAACAGATTGTTATCCTTCACGAGGGCGGTGGGAATCTCGATGCCGCTGCCACTCACCCCAATTAGCGATCGCGCTTCCGATCCCTTCTCCGGCTGCCCAGGCATGATTTGTACAGCAATTGGCTCGTTGCGCCGGCAGCTTTCCTGCCAGAGCTGCGCCTGGTCCCACCGGCCCGAATGAGGCAGCAGCGAGTACTCAATCTGCTGGACGCCTCGAAGCGGCCGTTTCCCCCACCAGAACCCTCCTTCCCATCCCCAGCCCAGCACAAGCGACAGCGGGTGTTCCGGTCCGTGTGTGTAGCCGGTGGTGTGATCAGAAAACAGGGCGAGACCGACGTTCGCCTGTTCATCCAAGACATCGACCCACTGGTGGATGATGTTGTGCTTGATCTCGTCCCATCTTTGGAAGAAGGTATCGCGGTTACGGCTCTTGCAAACGTCGTAGGCAGCGTCCTTGTAGATCGCCTGATTCTTCAGGTTTGTCGGGAACAAGGCTTGAAGCTTCCAACGCCCATCATGGTGTGAACGGCGGCGTTCCGTGCGCCGGTCCTCCGGCTTGATGTCCCAAGGATCGCCAATCCAGGTGTCCTGCTGATATACGAAACGCACCTGGAAGTCAATCCGGCGCTGCCCCTCGACGAGCGTCACCGTCGTCTGCCATGGACATCCACCGATGGTTCCTGCGATACGCACTCGTGCACGTAGCGGCCCGTTTTCCACGACCGTAACCTGCGCAGGCTGCTCAGAACTGCTTCGCCACGCCTTCTGTTCAATGAAGTACCCACGATACTCGTTGAACGAGTGCCTGGCGGACGGATCGCAGAACTCTCGATTCATCGCCTTCGCATAAAGACTCGAAATCACGCCGCCGCGGGCGGGATCGATCTTGATCCTGTACAGATCGTTCTCAAGAGTAACCGTGCCGTCTCTCTCAGTCTGTGCCCGTGCGCCTCCGGCTGGCGCGGAATCGGTCCGGTTATAGACGGGTTCGACCTTGTACGTGGCATACCCCAGCGAAGGCACCCGCGGACGGAACAGCACAGTTGCCGTGTTGATGCTTTTGCCGGCAGCCTGCTGGCCCTCGCGAGGCATGTAAGTACGCGTTCTGATCACCTGCACCGGCAGTTCGACACCATCTGCGTCTTTCACACGGATGTGTTGTGTGCCGCGATCGGTTGGGAGCGTGAGTTCGGCAAGATCCGTTCGCTCCCATCCCAGCGTGTTGAAGGCCCGAACCCATTGCGGACCCAAAGGAACTTGAGGCCCGCTGGCAGAGCCGGCGCAGAGGGCTTGCGCCGATTCCGCGATAAGCCGGTTTGCCGTTTCTTCGGCATTCATGGTTCCAGCGCCGACCTGGAAAGCCCAGGCGCGACGGCCCGTCCGGGTGGTGACGGTGATCCAGGAGTCGTGGTGCTGAGCCCACAGCAGATCGTCCCAGGCGCGCTCCAGATCGGCCGCGGGCCAGGGACGGCCGCGCTCCATCCACGCGATGGCGCATAGCTTTTCAGCGGCCAGGAGTCGAACCTCCGCGGAGCGCACCTGCTGTGCCGCATTCTGCAGCGTCATCTCTCCCCACGGCAAAGTCACGAGGATGTCCTCGGCGGTGAATCGCCAGTCCTTCACTGGCTTCCCAGCCACTTGCTGCATGTACTCCCGCCATGTGACGAACCGAATGTGGTCTCCCTTGACGCGCGGCTTCGCCGCCCATCCCAGATCCTGGAAACACATGCCTGCGGGGTGCAGGATACCGGCAGCGACGCACTTGCGGCTGAACTCAGGCGATCCTGTAACCGATTCGGTCTCCCAAGTCTTGAGCAGTTCTTCCACTGCATATCGCGGAACTGCAGGGATACTGCTGCCGTCAGGTCCTACCCAATTGACGACCTCCGCATCGAACCCGGCCGTGTAGCCTCCCCAGGCGGTGCTTGGATTCTTCAGGACAGCGCCCCGAAAGCCGAGAGATAGCAGGATCTGTGGAAGACAGCTTGCCCAGCAGGGCTCCTGAACCGCATAGGTTTCTACAACCGCAGCGGGAAAATGGGCGCGGATGATCTCCAGGCCCCGCACAACCTGTCGGATGTTGCTCTCGCCTCCATTTGCCCAGCCGTAAGGTTGCGCGAACGTCCCGTTCACCATCTCGATGCGGGCGTCGACCGGCTGTTCGTCCAGGTACGCCTTGAGTTCTAAATAGGCTTGTGGATCTTCCCGCTTCAGGACATCCCAGGACGCGGGCTCGATGTCGAGGCACAGCTTCCATTGCGGGAACTCACGGAGCGCGTTCAGAATGTCGCGCCACGATCCGGCCGGCATGTGGCCCTTGACGCCCCCGTGGTAACCGTCCACGTAGTAAAGAGTTGGGGTGTCGTTCGGCCGATTGCTTTGCGCTCCCGCAATTCCACTGCTAAGAGCCAGGGAACCAAGGCCAAGCCTCTTCGTGAACTCTCGTCGGTTCATTTCTACCTTCCAGGAATTTTGTTGCAGAGGAATGTTCAGCGATCTTCCGTAATTGAAGTACCCGGAGCTTGCCGCACCGCGTGCCAGCAAACCCCGGGGCGTTCAAAAGGTAGAACTAGAACTGCACGGTGGCATTCAATTGCAAGGCCCGGCCGGCGGCAGCACCGGTAACGCGGCCGAAGTTGGCGCTGGTAATGTCTGTATTCGGGTTATTCCAGCGGACGAAGTTGAAAGGATTCTGCGCGTCCATACGGAGAACCGCGCGGACCCTCTCTGTGATCGGGATGCGTTTTGCAACTGAAATCGCCTCGCTCTTCTGAGTAAACCCGCGGACCCAGTCCAAAGCTCTCGCCGTGTTGCCAAGCTCGAACGTGGAGGGTGCAGCGAAGGCAGCACGGTTCAGGTACCGGTCCCGAGCTGGATCGAAGTCACGGGGGTTGGTGACGAGGAAAGGATCTCCCCCGACATAGTTCGCGCGAATCGACGGGTAGCCGAGCGATCCGAGCGCGTTTGTAGCCGTGATGGCCAGGGGCGCTCCACTGGCGTACCGGACATACCCGGTGACCTGCCAGTCGCCGACGATCCGGCCCAACACGCCGCGCCCGCCCAAGAATCGCTTGCCCGGGCCGAAGGGAAGCTCGTAAGTCGCGCTAGTCACGAAGACGTGCGGTGAGGTATCCGTGCTGACGGAAATCTCGCCTGCCCGATTCCGGGGGTACTGAATGGCGCCATCACCCGGGCCCAGGTCAATCGGCCCGCCCTCGACATTGGTCAAGTTCTTGGACCATGTGTAGAACGCAAGCAGAGTTAAACCGGAGGCGTAGCGCTTGTTCACCTTGAGCTGCAGGGAGTGATAGCGCGCGACGCCATGCGGACCCCATTCTTCCGTCACGTTCAGATACTGCGGGTAAGGCCGGAGCGCCTGCCCGACTGTCCTGTTCCTCTGGTTCACGAACTCGGGATACGGAGGCAGTATGTTTGCGTCACGAGCTGCCGCAGAATTGATGTCCTGGAACAACAGATTCCCCAACGCAAGATAGCTGATATCCAGCACATTCATGTTGGACTGAGAGCCGGACAGAACCAGGTGGGTTGATTTGCTGCCGATGTAGCTCGCTTCGACGGCCAAAGTGCTGGTCAACTCGCGCTGAATACTGAAAGTCCAGCTTACGATTTGAGGCATGCGCGACGTACCGGGGAGGATCGAGCTCACGCTCTGGTCATTCTGGAACGCAGGGTCGATGAACGGCGCCCGTGGGAAGTCTTGCGGGAACTCGCTCACCGTCCAGTTATAAACAGGAGAAT
>JADGHK010000340.1 GCA_019686145.1 Bryobacteraceae bacterium
AAGGCCAGCCGGAGGAGCCAGCAGCAGATTCTCCAGATTCTCCTTGAAAACCCGAATTGCTTCCTCGTCCGAACGCTCTTTCAATTCGAGGCGTACCTCGGTTTGGATGGAGGGATTCAGAAGGCGGTCATATGAGTCTTCGATGGCGGCCGTTAGGTGCGGAGTCCACTCGCCGGGCTCGCGCAGAATCTGCGACTTCAGGTAGCCGACCGGCTTTGCGGGATCGAGCTCGATTTCAAAGGAAAGGATGCCCTCCTTTGCTCCGCGGCGGATTGCGAGCATACGGTGCGAAGGAATTTTGGCGGCGGGCTCGCGGTAGTCGGTGTAAATTTTGTATTTGCCCTCGGGATCCTCAGCACCCTCAATCGCCCGGCTTACGACGATGCCCTCCTCGAGCATCATCTGCCGGACCGCCTTGCGGTATTCGGCGTTCTCGCTGATCCATTCGGCGATAATGTGGCGCGCGCCTTCCAGCGCTTCGTCCGCCGTCGCGACTCCCTTCTCCGCGTTCACAAAGGATTCGGCAAAGGCTTCCAGCGGCTGGCTGCCCGCCTGCTGATCCCACAGGTATTGGGCGAGGGGTTCCAATCCCTTTTCGCGTGCAACCGAAGCTTTTGTCTTGCGCTTCGGCTTGTACGGCAGGTAGAGATCCTCCAGCTCATTCTTGTCGAGGACGGCTTCGATCCTCGCGCGGAGCTCGGGCGTCAGCTTGCCCTGCTCTTCAATCGACCGCAGAACCGTCTCCCGCCGGTCCTCCAGCTCCCGGAAGTACTCCAGCTTTTCCTGAATGTTCCGGATTTGCACCTCATCCAGATTCCCGGTCGCCTCCTTCCGGTACCGGGCGATAAAGGGAACCGTGGCTCCCTCGTCAAGCAGTGAAATCGTCGCCAGCAGACTCTTCATCGGCACGCCGAGTTGCGTGGACAGGTGCAGTAGAACATTCAACCCAACAGCTTTCGTTTCTTGCATAGACTATGACAGCCACCATGATAAACAGCGTCTGTCCTACAGCGGGGAAACCTGATTTGTGCTAGCCGAATCGATATTCTAAGGGGCAGTCCCACGTCTGCCCGTCAGTCAATAATGAGAAGCACCGTTTCGCGCCCCTTTTAGGAAACAGATGAGCGAATCCCCGTTATCAGAAAACGACGAACTTTGGTACAAAGACGCGATCATCTACGAAGTTCACGTCCGTGCCTTTCGGGATACCTCTCAGGACGGGATGGGAGACTTTCGCGGGCTGACCGAGAAGCTCGGATACCTCCAGGATCTTGGCGTAACGGCCATCTGGCTGCTTCCCTTCTTCCCGTCGCCGTGGAAGGATGACGGCTACGACATCTCCGATTACACAGACGTCCACCCCGCCTACGGCACGCTCCGCGATTTCGAGGTGTTTCTCCGGGAGGCGCACCGGAGGGGTTTGCGCGTCATCACTGAGATGGTCCTCAACCACACCTCCGACCAGCATCCCTGGTTTCAGCGCGCCCGGCGCGCCGAGCCCGGCAGCCGCTGGCGCGACTTCTACGTCTGGAGCGACACCCCGGAGAAGTACAGCGAGGCCCGCATCATTTTCAAGGACTTCGAAGCATCGAACTGGACCTGGGATCCGGTTGCTAAAGCCTACTACTGGCATCGCTTCTACTCCCATCAGCCGGACCTGAACTACGACAACCCTGCCGTTCGCCGGGCAGTGCTCGACGCTGTCGATTTCTGGTTCGATCTCGGCGTCGACGGCCTGCGCCTGGACGCCGTTCCCTATCTGTTCGAACGCGAGGGGACCAACTGCGAAAACCTGCCCGAAACGCACGCGTTCCTCAAGGAACTGAGACGGCACGTTGATTCGAAGTACAAGGGGCGGCTTCTACTGGCCGAAGCGAATCAGTGGCCGGAGGACGCCATCGCCTACTTCGGCGACGGCGACGAGTGCCACATGGCCTTCCACTTTCCGTTGATGCCCCGAATGTTCATGGCGCACCGCATGGAAGACCGCTTTCCGATTGTCGATATCCTGGAGCGGACGCCTTCCATTCCCGAAAACTGCCAGTGGGCCTTGTTCCTTCGCAATCACGACGAGCTCACGCTCGAAATGGTGACGGATGAAGAGCGCGACTACATGTATCGCTCTTACGCGCGCGAATCGCATATGCGCATCAACCTCGGGATTCGCCGCCGCCTCGCTCCACTGCTGAACAACGACCGCCGCCGCATCGAGTTGATGAATGCGCTTCTGTTCTCGATGCCCGGTTCTCCCGTCATCTACTACGGCGACGAGATCGGAATGGGCGACAACGTGTTTCTCGGCGATCGGAACGGAGTGAGGACGCCGATGCAGTGGAGCCCGGACCGCAATGCGGGCTTTTCCGCAGCGAATCCCCAACGGCTCTACCTCCCGGTGATCATCGACCCGGAGTACCACTACGAGGCCGTCAACGTAGAGGCTCAGCAGCAGAACCCCAGTTCACTTCTCTGGTGGATGAAGCATCTGATTGCTCTGCGTAAGAGCTCAAAGGCGCTCTCCCGCGGATCGCTGGAGTTCCTTCATCCCGAAAACAGGCGCGTTCTCGCCTTCCTCCGGCGGCACGAGGACGAGTGCATCCTCATGGTCGTGAACCTGTCCCGGTTTCCGCAGTCTGTCTCGCTCGACCTCAGCCGTTTCAAAGGGACAACGCCGATCGAAATGCTGGGCCATTCGGAATTCCCTCCCATCACCGAGGCGCCCTACCTCGTGATGCTCGGGCCGTACGGCTACTATTGGTTTCTGCTGCCCGAGGCGCGCCGCGAAGAAGCGGCGGCTGCGCGAGCTGCTGCCCGGGGGAAACTTCCGGAGCTCGTTATCGGATCCTGGCAGCAGACGTTCCAGGACGCCCGGGTGCGAACCGAGTTCGCCCGGGTCCTGCCCGCCTATCTCCGCCAGCGTCCGTGGGTCCCGGCGCGAACGCGGCGGCTGCGTTCGGTCGATATCGTCGACGCGCTCCCCATACCCGGCTCGAACGCTCACATCGTCATCATCCGGGCGCATTTTGGCGAAGGAGACCCTGAGCTGTACCTCGTGCCCGTAAGCGTCGCGCGGGGAGAACAGGCGTTCCGGTTGCTCGATGAATTGGCAGACACAGTCATGGCGCGGGTTCGCGGACCGGGAAATGAGGAAGGGATCCTGTACCGGGCGCTCTGGGACAAGGATTTCCGGCGCGGGCTGATCGAAGCTGTTGCACGGCGCAGGCGGATCAAGGGCCTCGCGGGCGAACTGCTCGGAATCCCGACGCGCGGCTTCCGCCAACTGGTGGAAGACGCCCAACTGGAGCCAACGCTCCAGAGGACGAAAAACGGCAACGCCAGCATCCTTTACGACGAGCTGCTCATCCTGAAACTCTTTCGCAGGGCGGAAGAAGGCATCAATCCGGAGCTCGAAATCGGCCGGTTCCTGACGGAGAAGGCGCGCTTCCCCCATGTGCCGGCGCTTGTCGGATGGCTCGAGTACCGGCCCAGGCATGGAGAGCCGATGACTCTTGGCGTCATCCATGCTGTCGTTGCAAACCAGGGCGAAGCCTGGGATTACACCATCGACTCCCTGGCGCTTTTTTACGAATCGGCGCTCGCGAAGGATCCCAGCGAACAGCAACCGCCCCCCGTAACGGGGTCCCCTCTTGAACTCCTCGACCAGCCCGTGCCCCGCGAAGCAGACGAGCTCATTGGCGTTTACCTGGAAAACGCCCGCCTGCTGGGACAGCGTACGGCAGAGCTGCATCTGGCCTTGTCGAGCAGCTCGACAGATCCCAATTTCGCCCCGGAGAGCTTCAATGAGCTCTACCGGAAAGCGCTTTACCACGGAATGGTGGGCCTGGCAAACAGGACGTTCGACCTGCTGCGCAGGAAGCTCCGCTCGCTCCCCCCAGACGCTCAGCCGGAAGCCGTGCGCGTTCTCCAGTTGGAAGCCGCTGTCCATCAACGCTTCCGCCCGATCCGCGACCAGCGCGTCAGCGGAGTGCGAATCCGCCATCACGGCGACTACCACTTGCAGCAAGTGCTCTTCACGGGCAGGGACTTCGCGATCATCGACTTTGAAGGAGAGCGAGCGCGTCCGCTCAGCGAACGCCGC
>JADGHK010000341.1 GCA_019686145.1 Bryobacteraceae bacterium
CATCCGCTCCAGGATAATTCGCATGTGGAAAGCGGTTCCTTCAATGGCTGCAAACAGTTCATCCTGGGGCGTGTGAGACAGGTTCCACCCGAGGGTCACACCGCCAAGCTCGGGATTCATCAGCACGTTCCGGTCGCCATTGTCCCAGGTAAGCCGAAGCAGGCCGGTCTGACCGGCTTTGAACTGGTCCAGTCCTTCAGCAAGCGCTTTGACCGTCGTACCAGCGCGCCGGGCGATGGCGTCAAAAATGTCGCCTGACGCCGAAAGTCCGGCCTCGATCCCCGCATACTTCGGGTGAATGGATCCCTGGACGACTCCGGAGACGCCGGAGATGCAGACGGCTTTCTCGGAGATCGCCATGATGCAAGTGGAAGTTCCGACGACGTTGACGATATCGCCGAGCCGGACACCCGCGCCAATCGCATCCCAATGAGCATCGAGGGCGCCGACAGGAATGGGAATGCCGGGCCGAAGCCCCAGGCGGGCGGCCCATTCCGGACAAAGGTAGCCCGCGATGCAATCGGAAGCGGCATAGCGTCCGCCCAGTTTGGCTCGTATTCCGGTGAGAAGCGGGTCGACAGCCTCCAGAAAGTCATCCGGCGGCAGACCTCCGAGCTGCTGGTTCCACATCCATTTGTGCCCCATGGCACAGATGCTGCGCGGGACTTTGGCGGGATCGGTGATGCCGCACAGTACGGCCGCGATCATGTCGCAATGCTCGAGCGCTGTAACAAAGCGGCTTCGCTTCTCCGGATTGCGCCGCAGCCAGTGCAATACTTTGGCGAAGCCCCATTCGGAGGAGTAAGCTCCGCCGCACCAGTTGATCGCTTCCAGCCGGCGCTCTCTCGCCGCGGCGGTGATTTGCGCGGCTTCCTCCCAAGCCCGGTGGTCACACCAGAGGTAGTATTCATCGAGGGGTTCGAGACCCTCGCCGACCGGGACCACCGTAGATCCCGTGGTATCTACGGCCAGAGCCGCCACCGATTCGCCATCGACGCCGCTCTGCGCGAGCGCAGTTTTCATTGCGGCTACTAACGCAGCCAGATGGTCCTCGTGCCGCTGGCTGGCGTGATCGGGATCGTTCTTCTTACGGTGCAGCGGATAGTCGGCTGTGCCCGATCCCAGCCGCCCCTTCGCACCATCGAACAAAGAGACTCGCACGCTCAGGGTGCCAAAATCCACGCCTGCTACAACGGTACTCATGGTGCCCCAATCAAGATAACTGTTGCTGTTCGCCGGTGCAAACGTCCACGGACCCGGCTCTGGGTGTCCTGCGGCGGCGCAGGACGCTACCATTGTTTTGGAATGCTTCGAATGTTGTGTGTATCCGTCTCGCGCTCCACGGCCGCCTTCGCACTGCTGATGCTCGCGCCCGCCGTCTGGGCGCAAGCGGGACCCCGGATCATATTACCGAGGCCCGAAAGGCTCCTGCTTTGGAGTCCGCAGGAAAGGCCTGTCGGCTTTCGCAACATGGAGAAGATCAACCCTGTCCATGAGGTGAAGCGCGGAACGTCAGTGTTCCCACTCCCGTATGCGTCGAAAGAACTGGATGTCTCGTATCGCTTCGACGGTCAGGAGATGGACACGACCACATTCATGGAGCAGAACAATGTGGCCGGTCTTCTGGTTCTCAAGGACGGCCGCATCCTGACGGAGCGCTACGCCCTGGGCTTTGACGACAAGAGCCGCTGGAATTCATTCTCCGTTGCCAAATCCATCACTTCGACGCTGCTCGGGGCAGCGATCAAAGATGGATACATCCGAAGCCTGGACGAGCCCGTCACACGCTACCTGCCGGCACTCAAAAACAGCGCTTATGAGGGCGTGACGATTCGCCAGGTTCTCAATATGACGTCCGGCGTGAAGTGGAACGAAGATTATTCCGACCCCGAGTCGGATGTTGCGAAATGCCACCGGGCGACAGACCGCTCCCTGGGAAGCCCGCTCGTGACCTATCTTGCCCGGCTGCCCCGTGAAGCAGAGCCAGGTACGAAGTTTCTGTACAAGACGGCGGAGACCGACCTGGCCGGGGAGATCGTCATTGCGGCGACACGGAAGCCTCTGGCGGAGTATCTGTCGGAAAAGATCTGGGCGAAGTTCGGCATGGAGCAGAACGCGTACTGGAGCATCCGGGATGACAAGGAACTCGGCGGCTGCTGCCTCGCCGTGAGCCTGAGGGACTACGCAAGGTTTGCATTATTTTTCATGAATGGCGGCGTCGCAGGAGGAGAGCACGTGCTGCCCTCCGGCTGGATCCAGCAGGCTCTTACGCCGACGGAGGCGTCTCGCGCCGTGCTCAAGTCGCGGGGCCGGGACGGCGGGTACGGATTTCAGTGGTGGATCGGCTCAGACGGACCGGGAACTTACGCCGCGCGCGGAATCTTTGGGCAAAGCATTCACATCGATCCCTCCGAGCGCCTCATCATTGTCATCCTGAGCGCGTGGTCCACGCCTCTCGACACGGACCGGCGGAGCGCTGCCCGGGCTTACTATAAAGCCGTGACGGAGGCTGCTCGATCGATCGCGGCGTCCGTCAGCCATTAACTCCCACCTCCGAGAGGGCGCACCTCCGCCCGGGGGCCTGAAGCTGCGAGAATAGAAGAAATCATGAGCTCTATTCCCGGCAGTTTGATCAAGGGGCAGGAGCCATCTTCTTCTTCCTCGGCTCTCGAGAAGCGCGTCGACGAGCTCAACGCGCAGGCCCGGGAGATGTGGGAAAGCGAAAACTGGCAGGGCGTTCTGGAGGTTGCCGGAGAGGCCCTCAAACTGAGCCGCCAGTTCGGGTACCACAAGGGCACATCGGCAGCGTGCCGGAACGCCGCCTTTGCGCAGTACATGCTGTCGGACTACGCGGCGGCGTTGCGGGAGGCATTCGAGGCGCTTCGTCTCGCCCAGGAGGAGCAGGACGAACACGGCCAGGGTGAGGCCCTCACCATCCTCGCCCTCATCCATTGGAGCCTCGGCAACTACGACGAAGCGCTGCGTCAGGGGCTGCAGGCGATCGTGCATTTCGAACGGCCGCCCATCTGCAAATCCGGATTGGCCTGGTGCTATACGGTGCTGGGCGGCATCTATCACAGCATCGGTGACTATAACCAGGCGCTCGGCTATCACAAGCGGTCGAACGAACTTTTCGCAGAGATGCATCACATCATGGGCCAGGCACGTTCCCTCTCGGGCCTCGGTGTGGTTTATCACGCTCTAGGAAACCTGGACGATGCATTGCGGGTCCACCGTGAAAGCCTGGCGCTCTTTCAAAGCATCAACAATCGCGTAGGGGAGGCTCGGGCGCTCAGCGACATTGGCGCGGTGTATCAGGACCGCGGGGAAGACGAACTGGCGATGGAACTGCACCGGCGGAGCCTCGCCATTCGCAGGGAACTGCGTAACCGCCCGGCGGAAGCCACCAGCCTCCTGTTTCTCGGCCGTCTTTTCCTTAAGCGCGGCGAACTGGATCAGGCGCTCGAGACGCTGCTTGACGCGCTGCACATTGCCGAGGACCTGGGGACAAAGCCCAAGGGGTTCCAGGCGCACTTATACCTTTCCGAGGCGTACGAAGCATCCGGCGACCTCTGCAAGGCGCTCTACCACCGCAAGGAGGCACAGAGGGTTCGCGAGCAGGTGTTCAGCGAAGAAACCAGCACCCGCATGCGAAATCTTCAGATCCGGTTCGAGCTTGAGCGCGCGCAGAGGGATGCGGAGATTCACCGCCTGCGCAATGTCGAGCTGAAGGAAAAGAATGAGAAGCTTGCTGCTCTGCTGAAAGAGCTACAGGCTGCGCAGTCGGAACTGGTCCAGAGCGAGCAAATGGCTTCCCTTGGCAAGCTGGTGGCCGCTTTGGTCCATGAAGTCAATTCACCGCTCGGCGCAATCCGCAGTTTGACCGACCTGGTGGTACGCAATGTTGAGAAGATTGAGGCGAACATCCGCACTGCAGAGTCGCTTGAAGCGCTACGGCAGAGGCGGAGTCTCTGGAATGCGCTCAACACGCTGAAAGAGAGCCATCGTTCCGGATCAGATGCTGTGAAGCGCATCGATAAGCTGGTGCAGAGTCTGAAGTCTTTTGCCGGGCTCGATCAGGCCGGATACCAGC
>JADGHK010000342.1 GCA_019686145.1 Bryobacteraceae bacterium
AGCGTACTTATTCTGGAGGTGCCGGACGAGACCCAAGCGGTGCCAGAGTTCCGCAGACGGATTCTTCTGAAGTTCCGCTTCGTAGATTCGTTCGGCGGCGGCGAGATCGCCGCGCGCCTCCGCTTCACGAGCCAGTGCCGGCTGGCCCCGCCCGGCCGGGCTGAGGGCCGCCGTCAGAATAAGGATCAGAACCGCGTGCCGCAACAATCAGAAATACAGCTTGAGCCCCATTTGAATCGATCTTTGGGCTGTCTGGGTTCCCAGAATTCGTCCGAAGTTGGGCGTTGTAATCGACGTGCCCGGGTTGCTGAAGTTTGTATTGTTGAACGCGTTGAATGCTTCCGCCCGGTACTGAAGCCGCAAGCGCTCGCCGAAGTAGAAGTTCTTGAACAGAGTGAGGTCGAAGTTTTTGAACCCGGGACCTCGCAGGGCATTGCGGCCGAGATTGCCAAACGTATACTGGCGCGGCACTGCAAAGGCGTTCGGATCGAAGTATAAGCCGCCGGGTCCGTAGGTCTTGGTCCATCCGCTTGGGAATGGATCGCCGACGACATCGGGCCTCTGTTGATTGGATCGAGGTCCGGTATTGGCGTTATCGAAGGGGATTGTGATCGTGAACGGCCGGCCCGTTTCAAAGGTCCAGATACCGCTCGTCTGCCAGCCGCCGGCGACCAGGTTCAGCAGCTTGTTCCGTGTGGGGCTGGGCAACAGAAAGGTGTAGCCCATGTTGAACACGTGGGTCTGGTCAAAATCCGATGGACCCATCGACGCCCGAATATTATTGGGATCCTGCGGCGTCGTCCCGCTGAAGGCGGAGCTGAGATCGATGTTCTTCTGGTAGGCGTAGGAGGCGATGTAAGTCAATCCCTTCCAGAGACGCTGCTCCGCCTTGGCGGTAAGACCGTGGTATCTCGACGTCCCAATCATCTTCAGCTCGCTCATCGCTCCCGCGAAAGGATACGGACGGCGAGGGTTCGGATCGCCCGGGCCGGGCGGCGCTTCATTCGCATTCAGGAAGCTCGAAAGATGCGTTCCCTTCGCGCCCTGGTAGTTAATCTCCAGAAGCAGCGCTTGCGTGAGCTGGTGCTCGATGCCGAAGTTCCAGTTCTGCATGTACGGCACCTTGAGATCGCGCGCGATGGTGTGTTGCGTCAGCGGCGTAACCTTCGAAGGGTCGAAACTGGCGAAGAACTCGTCCGCGCGCTTGGCGGGAGTGCCAGCGATATTGACGCCCGTGATGTTGTCGGAAATCGAGTATGGCCAGTTGCCTCGTCCGGTCGAGTACTCCCAGCCGAAGTTTGCGTTGTAGAAGATGCCATAGGCACTGCGAATGACGGTACGGTTCCCGATGCGATAGGCGAATCCGACGCGCGGCGCAAAGTTCTTCTTCTGATATTCCGAATCCGTGATTGTGGGTGGAACGTTCGCGGGCTCTCCTGTGATCGGATTCGGACCGGTCCAATAAAACTTGCCGGTCGCCATATCAAAGCCGCCGATGCGCAGCCGCCGATGATGAGGCCAGGCGTTCAACTCATACCGCAGGCCGATGTTCAGCGTCAGCCGGTTCGTCAGTTTGATGTCGTTCTGAATCCAGAATTGATGGAGCTGCTGGTCCGTATCGAGATCGCTCTCACCGCTGATGCGCCCTCCACCGGAAGGCGTGCCAAGCAGGAAGCTCGCGAAGGGGTGGCCGGTCCGCGACACATTCTGCGGATCCGAAGTGGGCACCGCGTTGAAATCAAAGCTCAGAAAGACCGAGTCAGCGATCATGCGGACGCGCGTGTAGTCGTAGCCGAATGCGAGAGTGTTACGGCCTACGATCTTGGTCATTGAGACTGACGCCTGATAGGTCCAATCCGGGCCGTTGACAAGGTTCCCGTTGCCGGGGCCGGTTAGTCCCGTGATGTTGAAGTTCACCGGGAAGTCGAACTGCCGGAAATTCGTCGGGACGTTTTGAAGGCCGGCCTGGCGATAGACATCGATGAACCGGTGGGTCGGCCCTTGGCCGTTGTTGGCCCGCAGATAACCAAGGCGCACATCGAGGATTGTTCTCGGGTCGAAGATGTGCGTGTCGCTCAAGGTCGCACTGACGTACTTGTTATACGTGACCTGGTTGGCGTTCGGAAGGTTTTGCGGAGTTAGCTGGTACAGATCCGACCATGTCACACGGCCGAACAGGTTGTTGCTGTCTGAAACCTTCTGATCGATCCGTGCCGTGATCTGGTTGTCTTCTCTCGGGCTGCCCGTTGTGTTGATGTAGTTGCCACTGTTCAGCGGAGCCGGCGTCAGGGAATCGGGAAACCAGAGGTCGAGATAGGCGCGCGCGTAGGCAGGGACCCGCGACATCGGAATCTGGTTATTCGGAAACGGCGTGCGCTCGTAGACCGGCCGGCCTTCTGCATCCGTGCCGCTCTGGCGATCCGTGAAGGGGTCGAACAGCGCGGGCAGAGGCGTCTGGCCGTCCAGATTCCGGGAAAGGTCCCCCCGCTTCCACGCCGCGTTTGGAATCGTAACCACTTGTGTCGCCGCTCTGCGCTGCTGGAAGCCCTCGTAGTTGAAGAAGAAGAAGGTCTTGTTTCGGGCGTCGTAGACCTTGGGAATCGACAACGGACCGCCAATCGTGAAGCCGAATTGATTGAACTTGAAGTCAGGCCGCCGGGCGGCGAAGTAATCCCTTGAGTCCAGCTTGGCGTTGCGCAGGAACTCGTACATGCTGCCGTGGTATTCGTTTGTGCCGGACTTGGTCGATACGTTGACGTTCGCGCCGGCGGCCGCTCCGTACCTGGCCGACATGTTGGTCTGAATCTTGAATTCGGCGATCGCGTCCACGGATTGTGCAATTGCCGCTGTCTTGAAGAAGGTGCCGTTGTTGCTCGTGCCGTCGATGGTGAAGTTCGTGTTATCGGACCGGCTGCCCGTCACCGCGAAGTTCACCGTATTGAGGGTGTTGCCCGTTCCAGTGACTCCACGCGTCGCGCCCGGTGTCAGGCGCACCAGCGACCCGAAGTTCCGGCCGTTCAGCGGAAGCTCAACAACCTTCGTATTGTCGACGGTTGTTGAGATCACTCCCTCCGTCGCCTTCAGCAGCTCGGCCTCTGCCTGCACGCTGATGGATTCGGTGATCTGGCCAACGGTCAGGCGGAACGTCAGCGTGATGGACCCCGCTACTTCGAGCCGCAGATTCTCCTGTACCTGACGTTGAAAGCTCGGAGCCGTCACTTCCACGCTGTAGACGCCGGGAATCAGCGACAGAACGGCGAAGTTTCCGTTGTCGTCAGAGGTTGTTTCTCGCGAAACACCCGTGCCTGTGTTGACCACCTTGACCGTCGCGGCCGGGACAGCCGCTCCGGATGGGTCCAGCACAGTCCCGACAATCTGGCCTAGCGTCGTCGCCTGACCAAAACTTAGGGGAGCGAACATCAACGTCGCGGCAAGAGCCGCAACCACACGCCTGACGAGGGCGGACACCCGAAAGTACATCCCTTCCTCCCTGACCGGACCAGACGGAGCCGTCTTGCGCCGTCTACCTACCCGGAGTTTGAGTTCCTGTCGACAACCTCCAAGGCCCCTGAGACGTTTCGACCTGGCCTACGTGGGCCAGAGACGCTGCCTCCACGCGACATTGCGGCGGATTATATCAGAACCCGTCGAAAAACAAGAGGGGTGTTCAAGTGAAATCTTTTTCACATTTGCATTCTCCGTTGCCTTTCTGGGAACTTGTTGAAAAACCCTCGTTGATCTCTTCGTCATCCGCCCCATTTCTGCAGCCGCAATCAGTCTGCACCGACCACCGTGTTCCGATCGCACTCTCCAGACGGGCAATTCCCATGCTACTAATAACATGCGTAACATAAGTCGACTAACATACGTGGACTAACATGCATTAACAATATGTCTTGACTCGGATAGAAGAACATGCTAGTTGGGGTCAAGTCCCATACGGCGTGACGACGAACGTTACGCACCGTGGATTAGTTAGAAAGCCGCGAAAAGGTAACTAAAGCGGACGTTGCCTGGCAGTTCCCCACGGCAATGAATCAGGCGATGAATTACAGGATGTGCAGGGGGGGACAGTGTGATGCGTTACAG
>JADGHK010000343.1 GCA_019686145.1 Bryobacteraceae bacterium
CCGCCGCTATTCGATTTGGGCAGCACTCAATCTCCCCATGAGGGCGGTGAGAATCTGCTGTGCGCAAAGCGGAATCGCACTGCCCGGGCCGAATATGCCCGCAACACCCGCAGCGAACAGCGCATCGTGATCCTGCGGAGGCACGACACCGCCGACGAATACAAGGATATCTCCCCGCCCAAGTCTTCGTAGCTCTTCCATCAGCTCAGGCACCAGTGTCAGATGCGCCCCGGCAAGGGTTGAGATCCCGACTACATGCACATCGTTCTCCGCGGCCATCCGTGCCGCTTCCTTTGGCGTTTGAAACAGCGGGCCGATGTCAACGTCGAAACCGAGATCGGCGAAAGCCGAGGCGATTACCTTCGCGCCCCGGTCGTGTCCGTCCTGCCCGAGCTTTGCTACAAGAATCCGAGGACGCCGGCCCTCCAAAGCGGCAAATTCGTCGGCCATCGTTCGCGCCTTCTGAAAGCCGGGATCCCCTTGGCTCTCCGACGAGTAGACGCCTGAGATCGTCTGGCTGGCGGCCTGATAGCGGCCAAACACCTTTTCCAGCGCTGTAGAGATCTCACCCACGGTTGCGCGGGCACGGGCAGCCCGCACGGAGAGCTCGAGGAGATTGCCTTCGCCCGTCCGCGCGCACTCCGTGAGGGCCTGCAACGCCGCGTCTACGGCTCGCTGGTCGCGCTTTGCACGCACCTCCTGGATTCGCCGCACCTGCCTCTCGCGGACGGCCCGGTTGTCGACCTGCAGAACGTCAATTGGCTCGTTCTGGCGCCGGCGGTACTTATTGACGCCTACGATGACTTCACGGCCGGAGTCGATCCGCGCCTGCCTCCTCGCTGCCGCTTCCTCGATCCGCGTCTTCGGAAGTCCGGCCTCGATGGCTTTCGTCATCCCCCCAAGCGATTCGATCTCCTGGATGTGTTCCCAGGCTTTGTGCATGAGCTGGTGCGTCAGGCTTTCGACGTAATAGCTCCCGGCCCATGGATCGATGACGCGTGTGATGCCCGTCTCTTCCTGCAGGTAAATTTGCGTGTTCCGCGCAATGCGGGCAGAGAAGTCGGTCGGCAGGGCGATCGCTTCATCGAGCGCGTTCGTATGAAGAGACTGCGTGTGCCCAAGCGCTGCGGCCAGGGCTTCAATGCACGTCCGCGTCATATTGTTGAAAACGTCCTGCGCCGTCAGGCTCCATCCCGACGTCTGCGAGTGAGTGCGCAGGGCCATCGACCTCGGGTTCTTCGGATTGAACTGCTTTATCAGCCTGGCCCAGAGCACCCGGGCCGCCCGCAGCTTGGCGATCTCCATAAAGTGGTTCATGCCAATCGCCCAGAAGAAACTGAGCCGCGGAGCGAATGTGTCAATGTCGAGGCCTGCTTTGAGGCCGGTGCGGACGTACTCCAGTCCATCGGCCAGCGTGTAGGCGAGCTCCAGGTCCGCGGGCGCGCCCGCTTCGTGCATGTGATAGCCGCTGATCGAGATGCAGTTAAACTTCGGCATGTTCTCCGCACAGTAGCGGAAGATGTCGCCAACGATCCGCATCGACGGCTCCGGCGGATAGATGTATGTATTGCGGACCATGAACTCTTTCAGAATGTCGTTCTGAATGGTTCCGTTCAGTTGCGCCGGTGCGACGCCCTGTTCCTCGGCAGCCACGATATAAAACGCCATAATCGGGAGCACTGCTCCGTTCATGGTCATTGAGACGGACATCTCGTCGAGGGGGATCTGATCGAACAGGATTTTCATGTCCTCGACGGTGTCAATAGCGACTCCCGCTTTGCCCACGTCGCCGGCGACGCGCTCGTTGTCCGAATCATAGCCGCGATGAGTGGCAAGGTCGAAGGCAACGGAAAGGCCTTTCTGACCGGCCGCCAGATTCCTGCGATAGAAGGCGTTCGATTCCTCGGCGGTCGAAAAGCCGGCATACTGACGAATCGTCCAGGGCTGGAGGACGTACATCGTGGAGTACGGGCCGCGCAGGTAGGGAGGAATGCCGGCTGCGTAGTCCAGATGCTCCATTTCGCCGAGATCCTCCGAAGAGTAATAGCGCTTGACGGGAATGTGCTCTGCGGTGTCCCAAACGGAAGCCGGAGCATCCTGGGCCGGCCGCATCCCCTTCTTCGGACGGTAGTCGATCTTTGTGAAATCCGGTTTCACCCGCTACTCCTCCATTCCAAGGCGATCCTGCCAGGCAGACAGAACTTCGACCGCGTCAATACCCTGGTAGACGAAGCCCTGAACTCCCACGGCCTTCAGCTCCTCCGCCTGCTCCTTCGGGTTTCCTGCGACAATCAGCGGGGCCTGCACTTTCGGTGCGACTTCTCTCGCGAACGCCGCGTACTCCGAGTCAGAACTGCAGAGGACGACGAGATCGGCCTCTAAATCCTCCAGCCGGTCCGTCTCCACCACGTCAAATCCCGCGCAGCCGAACAAGTTGAGGCAGAAGTTGGCCCGAGCAGTGCTTACCTTTGGATCCCCGCGACGCAGAAGCAGCACCTTCGGGCACCGGCCGGTGTTACTTGTGTGCCGTTCCGTTCTCTGCCGGATCCGCTCAAACGCTTCAGCCAGCCGGTACGGAGCAAAGGGGCTCGCAGGATCGGGCGCAGGCGGATTCGTCCCGGCACTCTTCTCCTTCAGATTTGGATAGCTGTTGACGCCAACCAAAATGCGGCGGCGCGTGGAAACCGCTTTCTCCTTCTGACGCCGCGATTGCTCGAGCGCCTGCGCGATCGTTCCTGAGGCCAGCGCGGCGCTGTATCCACCTTGCGCCTCGACCTGCTGGAACAGCTTCCATGCCTCCCGCGCCAGGGCATCCGTGAGGGCCTCGATATAGTAGGAGCCCCCGGCGGGATCGGCGACGCAATCGAGGTGAACTTCCTCGGCCAGGATGCGCTGCACATTGAGCGCAAGCTCCGGGTCAAAGCCGAAGGGTTCCACAGAGAGCGTCTGGCAGCCTCCGATGACGGCAGAAAGGGCCTCTGTCGTGGCCCGGAGCAAGTTCGTGCAGGGGTCGTAGATGCTCTTATTGGCCCGTGCCGTCCGGGCGTGAATCCGCATGAAGCAGGAGGATTCGTCAGAGGGGCCGAACGCTAAAACGGCCTGCGCCCAGAGAAGACGTGCCGCCCGCAGCTTTGCAATCTCGAAGAAGTAGTTGGACCCGATAGAGAAGACAAACTCAAGCGACCGCGCTGCGTCGTCGACACTCTCCCCTTCTTCCACAAGCTTTGCCAGCCGCTCGACGCCTTCCGCGATGGCGTAACCCAGCTCCTGAACCGCATGCCCTCCGGCTTCATGAAAGAAGTCCGCGCGAATTGCGTTCTTGTGCGGCTGCCAGTCCTGCCTGGGCTCCCATGGCGTGAGTTGCCCGCGAACGAAAGGATACTGCCCCGGTACGGTGTCCGTCTGGGCTTCCAGACCGGCCAGGTCTTCCCGCCGGTAGTAGGGGCGGACCGCGAGGCCTTCATCGGTGCGCCAGATCAGCCTTTTGGCGTAGTCCTGGTCCTTCAGATCGGCCTGGATCGCCTCTTCCCACTCTGCCGTGGTCGTTGCCGGAAAGTCCTGCTTCAAGTTCAGAGCCTCTTTCCGGGGTCCGATGTCAGCCATGCTATCCCTCTTGCACTACCTCTATTAAAAATCCGAGCGCTGCGGTGTCGGTTGTCTTGGGGTGTACGAAGAAGACCGTCGTTCCGCGCGATCCCTTCCTCGGCGCCGGGTCGATGATTCTGAACCCTTTATCCTTCATGTAGTTGAACGCCTTGCCAATGTCCGCCACGCGGAATGCGACGTGAGCGAATCCCGCGCGCCCGCCATTCCTTTCCAGCTGCTTCGCAACGGGGGACTCCGGGCTGAGAGGCTCGAGCAGTTGAATCAGATTCGGTCCAGCGCCGACTTGCAGGAGAACTTCGCGCACCTGGTCGATTCCGCGCATTTCCTCGCGGTGTACCTCCTTGAAGCCAAGCGCCTTGTAGGTGGCGACGTGCGCTTCGAGCTCCCCCGGATTTACGGCGATGGCTATGTGATCGACAAACAGAAATCCCGGGACCTGCTCAATATCACCTTTGTCTATCATT
>JADGHK010000344.1 GCA_019686145.1 Bryobacteraceae bacterium
GCCTCTCTTCCGGCATCTCCCGGAACCGCCGGAAAATCTGGCGATAGCGCTCCTGCTGTTCCGGGGGCAGTTGCTGAAATTCGTCGTACTTCTCCGCCAAGCGCTTTCGCTCGTCGGGAGAAAGCTGGTTGAACCTGTTCAGTCGCTCTTCCAGAATCTTCTTTCGTTCGGGGGGGAGGCGGTCCAGGGCACGCTGGCGTTCCTCCGGCGTCATTTTCCGGAAGCGCTCGAGTCCAAGGGAAAACCGCCGGGGACGGTTCCTCAGCCGGTCACGCAACTGCGCCGACAGAGTCTCCGGCAGCAGCGCGGTGGTCAGAGCGCCAATCAGGAGGTACGCAAGCGACTGTCTGATACGACGGAGCATATCTTCAAAGCGACGCCGGGCTCTCCGTGCTGATGACGACCGGCAGAGTTCGCAGCATCTCCAGATCTTCCAGCGTTTCCTCGATCTGCTCGATATCGATGTCGGATTTCGCTTCCATCAGGGGACGGGGAAGATTCTCCGGGACGAACGGGCTTTGCAGCAGGACACCGAATACGACAAGCATACCGGCAGCCGCGACCGCGGTCGCCGGACGCATCCAACGAAGCCGGAAGAGCGAGAGGAACTTCCGCCAGACACCCGATTCTTCCGCTTCAATCCGCTCATACAGCCTGCGGTTGAAGTCCGGAGAGACCGGGGGCGCTTCGAGGAGATCGAGGTCGGACCACAAGGCAGAGCAGGACGCGCAGAACTCCTGACAGGCAGGGCACGCTTCGACGTGCCGGGCAAGCCTGGCCGCAGCAGCGCCTGGCTTCCCCAGGCAGAAATCGAGCAGGAGATCTACGTTCTCTTTGCTCTCCACCGGGCACTTCATTGGGATACCCTCACCTTCTTATTAACACACTCGATATAACCAAAGACTCGCCGTCAAAAACCTTACTCACCGGGCAAAATGCGCCAGACGCGACCGCAGCGACTCGTAAGCGCGGAACAGCAGCGACTTCACCGCCGACTCCGAACAGCCGAGCACCTTGGCAATCTGCGCGTACTCCATCTCGTGATACTTGTGCATCAGCACGGCTGCCCGCTGCTTTTCGGGCAATGCCCGGATCGCCCGGCGAATCTCCTCCCTTTTCACCTCGGTCAGCAGGACATGCTCGACGTTCGGAGCCGTGTCCGGCACCTGCCTGACCAGCCCCTCCGCCGGACCTTCGTCGAGGCTTTCCTGCCCTTTCTCCCTTTTCCCATCGCGGATCCAGTTCAACGCCAGGTGAGTTGCGATCCGGAAGAGCCACGTGGTGAATTTCGCGGTGGGCTCATAAGTCGAACGGGACCGGTAGACCCGCAGAAAGACTTCCTGGGCGAGCTCCTCCGCAACCGCCTGATTTTGCACCATTCGGTATAGAAAATGGATAACCGGCCCCCGATGCTTGTCGAGCAACAGCCCGAAGCTTTCCTGGCAGCCGTCGCGGACACGAAGCATGAGCTCCGCGTCGCGCTCCAGGGTCGCCGCAACTGGCATCACACTTCCCTCAACCCGGCCGCGCCAGGAAGGTTGCGCTTCGGAAAGAGGGTCTGCTGCCATAATTTTGTCGAAAATCCCTCTTACGGGAAGTCTGGCATCTTGAAGCGACGGCTCCGCGGGCCTTTCAGTTTACAACTGAATACGGTTCCGCCTTACTCCATCTTCAGCGAGCGGTCCATCAGATCCCGAACGGCCTCCCTTGGGGGAAGCCCTTCCAAAATTCTCTGCACTTGCGCGGTGATCGGCAGCTCGACGGAGTACCTGGCGGCAAGCTGCAATGCCGCCTGGGTGGTCCTCACCCCTTCAGCCACCATGCGCATGGAATTCAGGATCTCTTCGATCGATCGGCCGCGGCCCAATTCGATGCCAACCTGACGGTTCCTGCTGAGTTCGCCGGTGCAGGTGAGCACCAGATCGCCCAGCCCCGCCAGGCCTGCCAACGTAGCGGACTGCCCTCCGGCAGCCACGGCCAGCCGGGTAATCTCCGCAAGTCCCCTGGTGATGAGAGCGGCCTGGGCGTTGCTTCCCAGCTCCAATCCCTGGCAGACCCCGGCGGCGATCGCGATCACGTTCTTCAGAGCCGCGCCCAGCTCCACTCCCACCGGGTCCGTGTTGGTGTACAGGCGCAACGTGGGCCCCGAAAACGAAACCTGGATCCGGGACGCCGCCTCGATGTCGCGGGACGAAATGACGACGGCGGCGGGCTGTCCGCGGGCGACTTCCCGGGCGAACGTCGGCCCGGAGAGGATGGCGACGCGAGGCTGAAAACGCCGTCCGAGGACGTCGCTAACGACTTCGGACATCCGGAGGAGCGTGCCCGCCTCCAGGCCCTTCGTCGCGCTGACGAAGAGTGTTTGCGGATCCGCCAGCGGGCAGATCTCCTCAAGGACGCGGCGGACATGCTGGGAGGGAACGACGATCAGGACGATGCCCGCTCCCTCCATTGCTTCCGCCAGATGCGGCGTCGGGCGGACAGATTCAGGAAGGAGGAAGCCGGGCAGGTAGACGTCGTTTTCGCGGCCGCGGGCCATCCGGCCGGCAAGGTCGGGCTCGTGGACCCAGAGCCTGGTCTCCGCGAAACGAGGTGCCAGAGCGATGGCAAGCGCGGTACCCCAACTGCCGCCGCCCAGGATCGCGAGAGACTTCACTTCGGCTTCCTTGCCCCGAACGAAAAGACATTCTCCGTGCCGGCGCGAAGCCGCTGCAGATTCGACTTATGCCTCCAGACAATAAAGACTCCGGAAATGAGCGCGGCGGCCAGCACGGGAAGCGGCGGGTGTGAGATTAACCACACCGCGAGGGGAAAAGTTCCTGCAGCCATAATCGAGCCGAGAGAGATATACCGGGTGGCGGCAACCACGATAACAAAGACAATGAGAACGGCAAGCAGCGGCAGCGGCTGCAGATACAGAAAGGCGCCAATAAAGCTCGCCACGGCCTTTCCGCCCTGGAACTTCAGAAAGACTGGATACGCATGGCCCGCCAGCACAGCCAGAGCCGCCGCGCTCATCCACAGCGGCGAGTTGCCGGTTGCCCATGCGGCAGCCCAAACCGCCACCCAGCCCTTTGCGATATCGAGCAGAAGGGTCGCGATGCCCAGCGCGCGTCCCGTCGTTCGCAGAACGTTGGTAGCCCCGATATTGCCGCTACCCATCGTGCGGACATCGCTGCCGGTTACGGCCCTAACTAGCAGGTAGCCGAACGGAACCCCTCCCAGAAGGTAAGCGAACAGTAGAACAAGAACCTGGATCATCGATGGTTGAATGGAAACTGAGCGAGCGCGGAATACCGGGAGCCCTTGGGGCTCAGCTGGCTCTCATAGAGTATGAACCGGTCCGCCGTAAACGTGCCGAAATCGCTCGAGGGAAGGTTGGCTACGGCCTCTTTGAGCTTCTGGAGTTTTTCCGGGTTGGGGATACGCGCCAGCGTCAAATGGGGGGAAAAGGCTCGTTTCTCCACTGGGACGCCAATTTCGGCTAATACCTGCTCCGTCTTCTCCGCAAGTTCGGCGAGCTCGGAGGGCGCCTGCACACCGGCCCAGAAGACACGCGGCGAGCGCGGATTCGGAAACCAGCCCAAGCCCGAGATGCCGATCTGGATGGGACTTTCCGCTTTCACTTTCGACAAAGCCGCCTTCACTTCCTCCAGCCGTTCCGCATTCCAGTGCCCGATAAACTTTGTCGTGATGTGCAGGTTCTCTGGAGGGCTCCACCGGATGTCCGCGGTAGGCTTCAAGTGCGCAAGCAGAAGTTCGAGATTGCGGCGGACTTCATATGGAATCCCCAAGCCGGTAAAGAGGCGCATATCGTGATGAACACAATAAACTAGTGTAGTGCAAGAGGTGGGAAGCAGGCAGGGTTACGTTCTGCCAAGGAGTTTCTACAGCCGTGACACCGTGACCGTCGCCCGGGAATTGCTGGGCAAAGTGCTTGCGCACGGACGAACCGCAGGACGGATCGTCGAGACAGAGGCCTATCTCGGCCTCGACGACCTTGCAGCGCATGCCTCGAAAGGAATGACACCACGCACCCGGGT
This sequence comes from Bryobacteraceae bacterium, assembly GCA_019686145.1. Classification (GTDB taxonomy): domain Bacteria; phylum Acidobacteriota; class Terriglobia; order Bryobacterales; family Bryobacteraceae; genus JADGHK01. Next base: position 4,044 of record JADGHK010000344.1, read on the forward strand.
GCTCTTCG
>JADGHK010000345.1 GCA_019686145.1 Bryobacteraceae bacterium
TAGCCCCGCCTCGGGTGAAATGCGAGCACCCAACACTCGCGGCCTCCAACGACTTCCGTCCCGACAAGGCGGAAGTCCACCGCATCGGGCACCTCCTTGAGGTATTCTTCATCCTGCTCAAACTGACTCTGCGGCCTCGTGCCGCTCTTGCGTTCGGCGATCTCCTTGCGGACCTCCTCCTCAACCTGCCGAAGTTCGTCGCCTTCCAGCGGCTTTCCGTTGCGCAGCGTAACTCTGGCGACCCGAACTCCGTCGATCCAGTCGACGGTGACTGTCCAGCTCTCTCTATTGCGGAGCTTGCCATCCGCGTCGTATTCAATCTTTCGGCTCTTCCGAACCAGACTGTACGACTTTAGCTTCCGAACGTTCTCCTCGCGCAGTTCCAGCGACCTGCGCACCATCTCCCGATAAATCTCGGGCGTGCCGGCGAAACAGTGAATCGCGAGATAGAGAGACAGGACAGCCCACTTTAGCATCCACTATGTGAACGACTTCGCAAGGAGGGCTGTTTCAGGAAAACTTTCGGGAGGGAGAGGGCGGATTACCGCCCTCTGGGAATAGACTCAGAGCTACGCTTTTGGAGGTTTGTCGACGATTTTCCAATTCTTTTCGTCAAAGTAAAGGACTTTCCCCTGGCGATAGCTCTGGACTGCCATCGTGATGACTACCTGGGCGCGGGCGCCGGTCTCGACATCGAGAGTCGGCTTCTGGCGAGTGCGCATGCAGTCGAGGAAGTTGGTGATGTGCGCACGCATGGTGTCCACTTCCTTGACCGGAATACGAATATCCTCGCTGCCCCACTTTGCCTTGTACTCCTCGTCGATTACACGCTTTTCCGGACGAACCGTGATGTAGGGCGAATATCCCTCGAACCGGCCGTGTTCGACCATGATGAGGGACGCCTTGTGACCGCGGATGAGGCCGGGAATGTGCTGGCTATTCGCCATCGACGAGCTCAGAACGACGGAATGGCCCTTCGGATACTCGGCGATCAGATGGAACGTGTCGGGGACCTCGCGCTCGTCTTTGAATACGTAGATGCCGCCCCCTGCCGTTACCTTGTAGGGGAACTGCGGTTCACCCCAGCAGATATTCATGGGCGCCATCACATGGTAGAAGAGGTCGGTAGCGATTCCGCCCGAGTAGTCCCAATACTTACGGAAACGGAAGAAACGGTCTGGATTGTACGGGCGGCTCGGCGCCGGGCCGAGGAACATCTTCCAGTCGATGTAGTCGTCGCCCTTCTTGTCGGGTCCGGCGGACGCATCAATCGGCCAGTTCCACTCGCCCTCGGTGCTGTTGCGATGATAGGATCCCTGACTCAGAATCATCTGGCCGAGCATGCCGTCGGCGATGACCTTCTTTGCCTGGTGCCACTGGTCGCCGGAAGTGGTTTGAGAGCCGACTTGCAGAACGCGCTTTGTCTCGCGCACGGTCTCCACAAGCCGCCGCGCCTCATCCACGGTATGGCACATCGGCTTCTCGAGGTACACGTCCTTGCCCTTGTCCATGGCCTCGAGCGCGATCTTGGCGTGCCAGTGATCCGGCGTCGCGACAATGACTGCGTCGACGTCGCTGCGCTCCAGAACCTCACGGTAGTCGAGAGTACCGAAGCACTTGAAGGTTTCTTTGGCTTTTGTGACCCGCTTCTGATAGACGTCGCAAGCGGCAACGATCTGGCAGCTGTTGTTCTCGGCTCCAATCTTCGCAAACCGGCCGGCGACGTAATAGCCGCGTCCTCCAGCGCCGATTACGGCGACGTTGATCCTATCGTTGGCGCCAATGACGCGTCCTGGGTTCAGTTTGCTCGGACGAGCGCCAAGCGCCGACTGAGCCAATCCTAGCGTTGCGCCTACAGCGCCAGCGCTCTTGAGAAAATCCCTGCGATTTGTGGAATTGCTATCTGACATCGTTTGAACCTCATCCAACAGCTGAGTTTAGAGGCGCCCCTCTACTTAGAAGACCCAAAATTATAAACCTCAGTGTACTCCCCTCCCTGTCGTAAATCAAAGACGGTCTCAGCCTGGGCGCTTGCCATTGGACGTGGCAGCGTTCTGCTGCGCTTCACCGCGCTTCAAGGCTTGCCACCAGACGTACAGGCCAACGATATTGCTGATCGAAAGGACATGATTTCCCAGGGTCTCGAAATCCGGGCCAAGCGTGCGTATGCTTTGCCCGATCGCCTGGCCGGCGAACTGAAGGCCAATCCCGGTACTGAGCATCAGCAGAACCGTCTGCGAAGTGCGCAGCCGGATCAGGCGGATCCAAAGAATCAGGTTCAGAATCGCGGCCCAGAACCCGAGACTCCGCGTAAAGGTGCTCATCGTAAAGTTGCGGTTCGGTGAAGCGCTAAAAAAATAGCTGACTCCGACCACAACGAGGGCGCTCAGGATCAGAAGCCGAATTGTCGGCCCGCGCTTCGGATCCGACTCCATGGCGTGATAAATCAGGTCGAGGACCACGGCAGCCAGCAGGCTGTTCAGAATAAGGTCACCCACCCAGTAGACCTTCGCGTAGAAGCTGGGCGATGCTGGGGTTTCAAACAGCAGGGAAGCCGTCGCAACCGTAAATGCGAAAAGAATCGCCAGATAGGAGGAGAAGATTGGGAAGCGCCGAAACTGGCCGCGAACCAAAACGGAGAGATTGAGGAGCTGGATCAGCGCCGACACGCAGATTTCGACTGTCTGTATTGCCCAGCCCATGGATCCTCAAGCTCAGTTCTGCCTGGCGTTGAGGATCCATGATATCAGCATTACGTACGAATTTTCCCAAGGTGTTAATTCAGGCTCGGGCCGTACGGGCTCGGCGGCGGCGTCGGCAGCAGGCTCGGGCCGTACGGGCTCGGCGGCGGCGTCGGCAGCAGGCTCGGGCCGTACGGGCTCGGCGGTGGCGTCGGCAACAGGCTCGGGCCATACGGGCTGGGTGGCGGTGTCGGCAACAGGCTCGGGCCATACGGGCTGGGTGGCGGTGTCGGCAGGATGCCCGGACCGTAAGGGCTGGGCGGCGGCGTCGGCAGGATGCTGGCGCTTTCCTGAATCGAGTCTTCCGTCAGGACAACACCCGAGGATTGCACAGCGCCAGCAAGGCTGCTCACGCCGATCAGCAGGGCAAGCGAACCGTAGATAGCTGTTCGTACTACTTTAGTTTCGATTCTCATGAGGGCTCCGTACCTCAAAGCTGAAATACATTTCACCGTGACATTCACTTCGGTAGGCCTGCCGCGAATGAATGATAGGTGAAACAGCTTAATAGTACGGTGAAAATATGGGAGACACCGGTAGGATTTTTCTGTAAATATGTAACCTTCTTCCACTTACAGTTTAGGTACTTATGGTACGTAATGGAACAATAAGGCGATAAATGATCTTGCGCCGGGATTGTAACTTTTGAGGCGGGAATTCAGGTAAGCTGCGAGGGGAGTTCGGTTGGATCTAATCGACCTGGCGCGAGATGGGAGCAGTCGTAAACGAATCGTGCAAAAGCGTTTGAGTCCTCCGCCCCGGCCAATCCAGGCGCATATCCCGGCTCACTTCGTCGACCATTTCCAGGGAGACAATTTTCTGCTCGAGGGCAAACGCTGTGAGGAGAAGGTTATCGCACAAGCCGTTAATCAGGCGCGGAATTCCCTGCGTTCGAAGGTGTACCTCTGAGAGTACTGGACCTGGAAATACAGTTTGATCTGGCATCCCGGCTTTTTCCAGCCGCGTGTTTATATACTGAATCGTCTCCGTCTCGGTAAGCGGCCGAAGGCTTGTCCGTAAGGCAATTCTTTGCTTCAGCTGGCGGAGGTTAGAAGCGTCGAGCCTGCGGTCCAGTTCGGGTTGTCCCGTGAGAATAATTTGCAAAAGCTTCCCAATCCGAGGGTTTTCGAGGTTCCCGAGAAGACGGATCTCTTCGAGGACGTCCCATTCCAGGTTATGCGCTTCGTCGACGATCAGCGCCGTTGTCCGTCCTTCATTTGCCTGGTGAATTAAGAGCCTATTCAGAGCAAACAGGACTTCAGTTTTAGATGTACGGGTACACTGAAGGCCGAGATCATAAG
>JADGHK010000346.1 GCA_019686145.1 Bryobacteraceae bacterium
CGGCGCGGTGGGAGGAGGCATCATCGGCGCGATCAGGAATGCCGGTATTCCCGAGGAAGAGGCGAATATCTACGCGGAGAGCATCCGACGAGGCGGGACTCTTGTCGCAGTCCACTGCGGCGCCGAAACGTGCGACGGTGCCCGCAAAGTCATGAACCGTCATCACGCGGTCGACATCGATGAACGCGCGCGCCATTACCGCGAAAACGGCTGGCGCCGCTTCGATGAGAGCGCGGGTGAATATGAGCCTGAAGCGACGACCCGCACCGCCGGAACCCGCAACAACACTTCCACCCCATCGTCCGGCGGCGCCCGGATCTACCCTCGCTAGCCTTCTCTATCTATCTACTGAATGGGTGAGTAAGCTGTAGCTCGAAACAGAGAAATCTGGTTGATGCTCGCGATCTGACCGTTGCGGTCGATCGATTCCTGCCTGACCTTGATCCACTCCGGATCGGATGCAAACGCGTCCCAGGCTTTCTCACGGGCAGCAAGGTTTTCGAATGGTATGAGGTAGGTCAGGTTTGGCATGTCGGGGCCCATCAAGGTCTGTGTATAGAGGATGGGGTGAATGCCGACACGGTGAAAGATTTTGATCTCGGGTCCCGCGAACCGCTCATGCAGCGCCGCGAGCTGCCTCCAGGTTGGAGAGTGATAAACGCGCAGCTCAAAAATTCGAGACTTTGCGGCAGGGGCAGCCGCCGGAGTCACAACTTCAGGAGAGTAGGGTGTCGCCTCAAGCAGAGTCATCGAGTACTTCTCGTACGGCGCTTCCTCTCCCTGTTCCCATGCCTGAAATCCCGCTGAACACATCTCGGCCTGCTGCGCACGCAGGTCGTCGAGCGAGGAGTGCCCGGTGACAAAGACGACCTGGGGAAGGTGAGCCGCTACAATCGCTTCCAGCGCAATCTTTGGTCCCTTGTGCCTGCGGCTCATCTCCGGGATCAGGGTGCCGTTGAGGTAGTTGTGAAGGCGCTGAAGCTGCGTTCCATGCCGCAGGTAAAACGTCTGCATCAGGTAGAAACGAGTGCGCGGCTCTGCCGCCGCGGAAGCGGAAGACATCGTGATCCCTCCGAGAATCTCTGCGAACTGCCGCCGGGTCATGGTTTGCCTCGGTCCAATGGCGCGGGCTATAAACAGAGTACTATCATGCGCTTACTCATTGTGGCCATCTGCGTCACGGCGACCGCGCTCGCGCTCGATTACCGGACGCCTGCGGGGGAACGGACAGCGGCGGTCCGCCCCGGAGCCGAAAGCATTCTTCCCGGGGGGCGTCTCCTCTCCCCGATTGGCCAGCACTTTCGCACGGGTCCAGGTCCTTTTGGCCTGGCGATCAATCGAAAAGGCGATCTCGTCGTTACTGCCGATGGTGGCCCTAATCGCTATTCCCTGACAGTGCTAAGGCGTCGGGGCGGGCAGTGGCACACTCAGAGGGTGGAAACCCTGCCGCGGGCCGAGGCTGCGTCCAAGGACCGGGACGCGTGGCGCAGTGTCTTCATGGGCTTAGCCTTTGCCACTGAAAACGAGCTGTGGGTTTCCGAAGGCAACTCCGGACGTGTCCGGCGTGTCAACGCAATCAGCGGCAAGACACGCGCTGTCGTTGATCTGAATCAGGGTGGCTTTGCCGATAGCTACACGGGCGACCTCGCGCTCGATCCGGAACGCAATCTTCTCTACGTCGTGGATCAAGCGAATTTTCGCATGGTGGTCATTGACGCGAAAAGCGCCCGCGTCCTCTCTTCAATTCGCGTCGGCCGGCTCCCCTTCGCGCTGGCCCTTTCGCCCGACTACCGGCGAGCCTATGTCGCCAACATCGGTATGTTTGAGTACAAGGCGATACCCGGAGTGGATCCCAAACAGCTCCGCGAGACCGCGCTTCCTTTTCCTGCCTTCGGTTTCCCATCGAGGGAAGCCGTCGAAGGAGCCCGGCGCCGGACGGAGCGCGGGGAGGTGGACGTTCCCGGCCTAGGCGATCCCAATGTCGCTGAATCGAACTCTGTCTGCGCTATTGACGTTTCCGAGCCCTCTTCGCCTCGCTTGCTGGGTCATGTCCGTACTGGCCGGCCGTTTGGCGGCGGAGTTCACGGCGGAAGCAGTCCGTCCGGCGTGCTGGCCACAGGCGACCGTGTGTTTGTCGCAAACGGGCACCACGACACAATCACAGTCATCGATGCGGCGAGCTTTACGGTTTTGAAGGAGATTCCGATCCGCATCCCCGGGCTTGAAAACTATCGCGGCATACTGCCGATCGGAATGGCCTATCACGCCCCTAGCGGCTGGCTTCTGGTGGCGGAAGCGGGCATCAACGCGGTCGGCGTCATCGATACCAGGAGCGGAACGGTTTTGGGGCATATTCCTACCGCGTGGTTTCCGACTCGCGTGGCTCTTGACGGCGACACCGTCTGGGTAAGCGCCGCAAAGGGGGTTGGGACTGGGCCGAATGCAACCCGTCAGAAGGCGTTCTCGCGAAGCTTTCAGGGAGAACTGCGCCGCGGCGCGATCTTGCGATTCCCTCTGCCGAAGGCGGAGGAGATCGAGGAGCACACGGCAAGAGTGATTCAGAACAACGGCTTCAAGCCTCTGAAGCAGGAACCGCACGCGATCCCTCCAGCGCTGAAGTACGTCGTGATGATCATCAAAGAAAACCGGACCTTTGACGAAGTCTTCGGCGACATCGCCTCGGCTTCAAACGGGCCAGTTCGCGGAGCGCCGGACCTGGCGCGCTTCGGACGCCGCGGCGTCATCGAGTCGACTCCGGGGCAGTTGCAGCAGCGTCCGGTTCTCCATGATGTGCACGTTGCTCCGAACCATCGGGAAATCGCGGAACGGTGGGCCTTTTCCGATAACTTTTACGCTGACTCGGAAGTCAGCGTGGATGGCCACCACTGGCTCGTCGGCTCTTATCCGAACGCCTGGACAGAAAGCACTCTCATGGCGGCTTACGGCGGCCAGAAGAACTTTCGATTTCCCACGACGGCGCCGGGACGCCTGCTCTTTGCGGGAAGCAACTCGTCCGTTCACCCGGAGGAGCAGCTCGAGGCGGGCGCGTTATGGCATCATCTGGAGCGCCACGGCATCACGTTCCGAAACTTCGGCGAAGGATTTGAAGTCGCCGGAGGCAGCGCAGGACCGGGGTTCATGCCCACCGGCGGGCGCTACGTCACCAACATGCCGATTTCGGATCCGTTGTACCGCAACACGTCGAGGCAGTATCCGCAGTACAACACAAACATCCCGGATCAGTACCGCGCGAACGCCTTCATTGCCGAGATGGAGGCCCTGTATGGGGAAGGCAAGGAGCCATTTCCCCGGCTGATCTATATCCACCTTCCAAACGACCACATGGACAAGCCGAGGCCGGAGGACGGATATCCTTATAGTGCGTCCTACGTGGCCGACAACGATTACGCGCTCGGCCGGATCCTTGAGTATCTGTCCAAGACACCGTACTGGAAAGAGATGGCGGTCTTCATTACCGAGGATGATGCGCAGGGCGGCGTGGACCATATCGACTCACACCGGACCATCATGATGGTGGCCGGTCCCTATGCAAAGAAAAACTACGTCTCGCGGTTCAACACAAGCTTCCCGGGACTTTTGAAGACCGTCTTTCGCATCCTTAACATTCCGCCGCTGAACCTGTACGATGCCGCCGCTACAGATCTGAGCGACTGCTTTACCGATACACCCGACTTTACCCGGTACGAAGTGAAGCCGGTCGATGGGAGGATTTTCGATCCCGCGAAGGCCAAGGATCCGAAGGATCCGAAGCCCCGTCCTCCCATGGACGATCCGGCAACACTGATGGAGCAGCACCAGCGCAAGTAGCGGCCCACCTCAGAAGCTGAACCGGAGCTGGAGGTCAAGGCGGCGGTTGGAGGCCGCTGAAGCTCCCATCGGTCCGAAGCCGCTCGAGAGGGAGGTTGACTCTCCGAACAGCGGCGAGCTCAGATTGCCGACAGGGGTCGAGAGGTTGACCCTGTTAAAGAGGTTGCGCACCGCGAGCGCCAGCGTGAGGTTGTAGCGCCGGCCGGTGTC
>JADGHK010000347.1 GCA_019686145.1 Bryobacteraceae bacterium
GGCCCTATGGGGCGTCGGCTACCTCGGCCTTCACTCCGAGGCCTCCCGAATCCGGAAATTCTTCGATGACGAAGAACTGCGCGAGGATGCTCTGTTCGCCTACGCGCTGTCGGTGCCCGCTGAAATCTCGCGCGGGCGAATCCGAGGCGTTTTCCGGAAGATCGCGGAAGATGCGGGTGGTCTGTCTGAGATTGAAGAGGAGCTGGTTCAGGTGGCCCTCGATCAGCGGCTTGCCATGCACGGCTACGACCCGGTTTTCTTCACGGAAAACCAAGAGAATGAAGATTCGGTAAGCCACGGCGGGGGCGGCGGCAAGGAGCCCGGCCGGAACGATCCCTGTCCCTGCGGCAGCGGTAAGAAGTACAAGAAATGCCACGGGGCTTGAGGTTCTTCTTCCCCTGCACCGCATCATGATTGGCATGGATTCTCCTGCGCTTACAGAAAGCGGACAGCTGGTGTCCGCCTGTCATCGGTATTGACAGCATTTCAGTTCAGAGCCGTGCCCGAACTGCTACTGCTTTGATCAGCCTGCATAGCCCGGAAATCTTTCGGACCGCTTAAGGGTCGACAGTTCGGAAGGGATTTTTATCCCCTGTTGCGGGAGGGCCATGCAGCTCAGTCGCCTGTGCATCCTTTGGCGGACGGATGATGCCGTTGATCGTTTTCGCTCGGGCGTATCTCTCCACAGCCACACTACCTTTTCAAAGGAGAGCCTGGCGTTTATCCCTCATTACACCTGCCGTGTCCCGGTACTGCACCATACGGTGAACTGGTACAAGCGGCGGCACCGCCGCGAATGCGGACGGGATATTGAGTTCCACCGGGCCTGGTGGACCCCGCCTCTGACTCCCCGGCAAGCCCTCCAGCTGGAGGAGGGCCAAATTGAAAGGCTGAACCTCAAACCGATAGTGTCGCTGACCGACCATGACAGCATCGAGGCCGCGCAGATGCTGCACGCAGCCAATTGCCCGGGCGGCGTCCCTATCTCGGTTGAATGGACCGTGCCTTACGGCTCCACATTCTTCCACCTTGGCCTGCATAACCTCCCGGCCAGTCTCGCGACCCCCATCTATGCCGAGCTGGCATCCTTTACGGCACATCCCGTCGAAGCGCGGCTCGGTCCGCTGCTGCACGATCTGAACGCCTTCCCGGGTATCCTCATCGTGTTCAACCATCCCTTGTGGGACGAGAAAGGAATCGGGACTTCGCAGCACTACGCGCTGTTTCACCGTTTCATCAAGGCGTACGGCCCCTTGCTGCATGCCCTCGAATTGAACGGATGGCGCAAGTGGTACGAGAACCGGATGGTGATTCGCGTGGCCGAATCAACCGGACATCCAGTGATTTCGGGCGGCGACCGTCACGGCTGCGAACCGAACGCCATCATTAACCTGACCAACGCGGCAACCTTTGACGAGTTCGCGGATGAAGTGCGCGACGGGCTGAGCCAGGTTCTGATCCTCCCGCAATACCGGGAATCCCGAAGGTTTCGCATGATCCGGGCGATTGCGGACATACTCCGTCACGACGAGAGCCATCAGTTCGGGTGGCACCGCTGGAGCGACCGGATCTTCTTCCGCACGCTGGAGGGGCAGACGGAGACGCTCGGGACCCTGTGGGAGAACGGCCGGGAGCCTGTCCTCATCCGGGAGTTCATACGCGTCGTTCGCTTGTTCGAACGCAAGAGCCTGCGTTTCGCCTTGCGCCTGGCGCTGACTGACCGGGAAGAAGTTGGCATGTGAGGCGCGGCGCCCTTCCGCCCGGCCCGATGCATCTGACAAAATGAAAATATAAGAAAGCGTTGAAGAGGAAGCAGTTGAACGGATGGGCCGGTTGTACAGCCGTGAGGAGCTGATCGCCGCGCGTAGTGAATGGAAGCGTGCGGGGAAGACCGTTGTTTTCACCAACGGCTGCTACGACATCCTCCACCGCGGCCACATTCGCCTGCTCGAAAGCGCGCGCTCTCTCGGCGACGTCTTAATCCTGGGTCTGAACACGGATGGAAGCGTGCAGCGGCTGAAAGGGCCTTCGCGGCCGCTTCTGCCGCAGGCCGAGCGGGCACGGCTGCTGATGGCTCTGGAGGCCGTTGACGCGGTCACGCTCTTCGACGAAGACACTCCGCGCGAGCTCATCTCCCAGGTGCTTCCCGACATCCTCGTAAAAGGTGCGGACTGGTCGCATTTCATCGCCGGGAGGGAGGAGGTGGAGGCTGCTGGCGGAAAGGTGATTGCCCTCCCCCTCGAGCCAGGATTCTCGACAACAAGCGTGGTGGAGGAGATCCTGCGGCGCACGCAATAACGCATGATTCATCCCGCCATCCGAGATCTCTTCCAAAGCGCCGGGCGCAATGCCGCGTTTCAGGAGTTATTGCGCCGACTGATCACCCAGCCACACGCTACAGCTTCCCTTTCCGGCCTCACAACGACTGCCAAAGCCTTGTACCTCGTGCTGCTTTGGCAGGCGACGGAGCGCCCCCAGCTCGTCATCGTAGACGGTAATCGCCAGGCAGAGACGCTTTTCGAGCTTGTCGAGACCTTCTACGATTTGCTTGTCCTTGACAGGGAGGCCATCCGGCCGCAGCTGGTGCCTGCGCTCGACGTTCTGCCTGGACAAAAGCTGTCGCCGCACGCGGAGATCACGGAAAAGCGGGCGATCGGTTTGTGGAGGCTCGCGACGCGGCGTGTCCCGATTACGATCACGCCAGTCGCTTCTGCACTATTGCGCACCGATTCCGCCGACTTCTACCGGCAGCTCGCCCTCACACTCAGGAACGGGGACGAAGTCCCGCTTGAGGATGTTGTTGCCCACCTTGAAAGCATTGGCTACGAGAGGCGCGAGCCCGTCGAGATGGTGGGAGAGTATTCCGTGCGCGGCGGCATCCTCGATGTATTCCCGGCGGAAAGTGCGCGCCCTGTGCGGGTGGAGTTTTTCGGCGATTTCATCGAATCGATGCGCCGTTTCGACGTCGAAACTCAACGCTCTGTCGTAAAGACGGAGGAGGTTACGGTCCTGCCGCTGACTGAGGTGCCGCGCAACAGGGGCATCCTGATGGAGCTCGCGGCGAAGGTCGGCGATCGTGACATCGTTCCGGGCGAGGCCTTCCCCGGATGGGAGTTTGCGATGCCTTTAGTGAGGCCGCGAACCTCTTCCATCCTCTCGATGATCGACTCACCCCTCCTGATCTTTGACGAGCCGGAGCAAACCAGCGCTGCTGCTGAGCGGCTCTGGAAACGTCTCGAGGAACCCGACCGGCAGGGCTATTGTCCGCCCTCGGAGTTATTCTTCCGGTGGGAGGAGCTTCTGGAGCAGGCGTCCGGAAAGAGCCAGCTACAACTTCGCGAGCTGGAGCTGCTCACTCCGGGCTCGGAGCCGTCTCTTCATATTCCAACGAGACCGTCGACGGCGTTCCGAGGCAACATGAGTATTGCAGCGGCCGAGTCCCGCACGCTTGTCGAGGCAGGGAACCGGGTCGTGTTCTTCGCCACGTCGACCGGTGAGCTGGAGCGCTTTGCGGACATCCTTCAGGAGTATTCCATCCCATTCCAGCTGGGCGTCGAGCCCTCGGATACGACGCCTGAGTACCTGGCCGCCCGGGCCTACATGGCTGGAAGCGTCGCGAGCACGTACCTTGTCAAAGGACGCGTCCGGCGGGGTGTTGTGCTGCCGGAGGCGAACCTGGCGGTCTTTGGCTCCGAAGACCTGTTCGACACTTCGGACCTCGTATCGCGGGCAGGGCCGTCTGCTGCGCGCGCGTCGGCTTTCGCCGCCGATCTTGCGGATCTGAAGCCGGGGGATTACGTTGTGCACGCCACTCACGGCGTCGGGCGATTCCTCGGGCTCCGGGAGCTGGATCAAGGCGACGGAAAGGCCGACTTCATGCTCCTCGAGTACGCAGGCGACGCCAAGCTGTATGTGCCTCTCCTGCGCATGGATCTGGTTCAGAAGTACCGCGGCGCGGGAGAAAGCACTCCCTCGCTCGACCGCCTTGGCGGGGCCACCTGGGCCCGAACGAAGAGCCGCGTCAAGGCAAAGATGCGG
>JADGHK010000348.1 GCA_019686145.1 Bryobacteraceae bacterium
GTCATTCCCGCAATGTAGTCGCACACGACGCGATGAAGCGGGGTGCCGTTCACCTGGCTGTAGTAAGGGGCGGGCAGCCGCTCCGGATGATCCAGATAGAAACGGAACAGTTCCCTGACCTGCACAGCGACTCTCTGCCGCTCCTCGGCGAGCAGCGGCGAAAAGTAAACGCGCTCTCTCAAAAAGATTTTGAGCGCGCTATTTGTTTCGGCCGCCTCTTCGCTGAATCGTGCAAGGCGTTGCGGAAAGGCCCGGATATCCTCGACGGACTCTACCCCGGACGCTTTTACTGCCGCCGCCGTTCCCTCGATCAGCCCGGATACGAGCAGGTCGACTAGCCGACGCAAGACTTCGTGAAAGATCAGGCGCTCGGAAGCCGCCGGAAACTGCGTCTCAATCTCCTCGCGTAAAGCGGCATAACGGGGAACGCTTTGAGAGAGCTGATCGATGTCGAACAGTCCTGCTGAATAGCCGTCGTCCAGGTCCGCGGTGTTATAGGCGACTTCGTCCGCCAGGTCGATGAGCTGCGCCTCGAGGGGAGGCCGGTAGCCAGGTAAGTACTCGTCGAGTTCCGGAACCTCTCCCGGCGAAATATCGCGGGAGTGCTTGACGACGCCCTCTCGGACCTCAAACGTAAGGTTTAGACCAGGGAAGCGGGCATAGCGCTGCTCGAAGCTTTCCACAATCCGCAAGGCGTGCAGGTTGTGGTCGAAGCTCTCGCCGAATTGCTTCATCTGGCGATTCAGCTCTTCCTCGCCTGAGTGCGCGAAGGGAGGATGACCGATGTCATGAGCGAGCGCGAGTGCTTCCGTCAGGTCTTCGTCGAGCCCAAGCGACGAGGCCACGGTCCTTGCAATCTGCGCGACTTCGATAGTGTGCGTCAGGCGGTTCCGGAAATGGTCTGACAGGCCGGGCGTGAAGACCTGGGTCTTGTTCTCCAGACGCCGGAACGCCCTCGCGTGGATAATACGATCCCGATCCCGTTGAAATTCGTTCCGATAAGGATGCCGAAGCTCGGGGTATCGACGACCCCGGCTAGCCTCCACCGGGAACTGCAACCGAGCTAGCGGAGGAGCCGAGGAGGTAGCGTGGCTCATCGCCTGAGCGCCACTACTTGGCGGTGGCTGACAACTGCCCGCTGAGCGTAAGGGCGGTGCGGCTAATTGCGTCCCGGTCCGAGGTCCGAAGCGGCTCGATCAGTTTACGCGCCTCTTCGGGTTTTGAATCGGCCAACACCCGGGCAAGAGTGATCGTGGCCTGTTCCTTGGAAACCAGCGCCGTCGGCTTGTTGATGAGCTCGCGGAGCAGCTTCTCCGCCTCGGCGTTCTTGCCCTGCGCATCATACATTTCGGCTAGAGAGAGCTTCGCAAGCGATGAGTAATTGTCGTGACCCGATTCGGCGACTTCTTTGTAGCGCTTCTCTGCCTCGGCTACCTTGCCCTGATCCATGGCGATGTTGCCCAGCATGTAAGCGGCGTAGGACGCCTCTTCAGAACCAGGATGTTTCTCGATGACCTGACGGAACGCCTTTTCCGCTTCCTGGTCCTTCTCAGCCTTGGTGTTGAAGCTCTTGATGAGAGGGCTCGGGGCGGGCCCGATCGCCGCCTGCTGGATGGAGATCGCTTCCTGCAGGGTTGCTTGGCGTATGGCATGCTGCCGCCTCGTGTAACCCACGATGGCAAGAGCCACCACAATCACCACGACAGCGATGCCGCCGTAGACGATCAGTTGCCGGCGGTGTTCGCTTACGTACTCCACCGTGTGTTCCACTTCCACTGCGAAGCGGTCCGTCTTCAGTTCTTTCCGGGTAACTCTATCCACAAGAACCTCAAGGGGAAAATACCATCATACCACGCGGCCCCGCGCAAGCTTTACATGGAAATCAGCTTCTTCTGCAGGGCAAACTTCACCAGGCCGGCCACGTCGTGAATGTCGAGTTTCCGCATCAGGCTTGCCCGGTAGGTATCGACGGTCTTGGGGCTCAGCTCGAGCCTTGCGGCGATTTCCTTGGCGCGAATTCCGTCGACGAGAAGGGAGAACACCTGATACTCGCGCGCGCTAAGCCTTGCGATCGGATCACCGCTGCACTCGCGGCGGTCTGACTGGAAGACCTTATCGATTTGGACCTGCGGTGAGACGTAGACTTCGCCGGCGGCCACCTGCTCGATCGCATCCAGTAGATGCTCGGCTGGGCCGGACCGTAACACGAACGCGCAGGCTCCTGAGCGCAAAGCCTCAAGGATCGTCTTGCGGTCGCTTCGATTGGAGAGAATAATGGCGCGGGTAGGTGAGCCGTTCTCCCGAATTCGCCGCACAACCTCGAGGCTGTAAAGCACAGGGAGGTTCAGGTCCAGGATTGCGACGTCGGGACGTTGAGAGAGGATGGCTTTCAGGGCGGAAGCGCCGTCGCCCACTTGTGCAACAATGCGGTTGCGGGGCCTGGACGCACAGATTGCCGCAAGTCCATCTCGCACGAGGAGGTACTCTTCGGCGAGAACTATCGAAACGTCGCTCACAGCCATCAGGAAATCCCGGTGCTTGCAAGCCCCCGCGCATATCCTTGCAGCCGGAGGGGGCTGACGTCTAGAGCGAGCCGTCAGCCCATCCTGACGTTTCCTCTCGAAGGCTGCATTTTCCCGGAGCTAGCAACAGGCGGCGCTACGAGAAGCTCCGTACCGCCAATGCCTCGTCGTCGTGCACCTCGAAAACAGTGTAAAGCTTGGTGATCTGGAGCAGATCCCGCACCCGCTTCGTCAGATTCAACAGCTTCAAAGACCCACCCTGATTGGTAACGGTGGTGAATGCGGAGACCAGTTCTCCGATCCCCGAGCTGTCTATGTAGGAGACTTCACCCAGGTTCAGCAGGATCTTCCTGTGGCCCTTGTTGGTGAGATCTCGGATGGTATCGCGGAACGTGCTCGATCCCTCGCCAAGGGTAATGCGCCCCGCGGCATCAATGACCGTCACATCACCCACTTGCCGGGTACTTAGCTTTACGCTCATGAAACGAATCCCTCCTGATCAACCGCTTACAGTTCGAATCAGCCGCCCCGGCTGAGGTACTTGATCAGGGTGACCTCAGTGCCGGTTGGCTCAATGCGTCTTACATCGAATCGGTCGACGAATGCCCGTATGAGAAGGATGCCGCGCCCTGATTGGCGCAGGAGATTCTCTTCCGCAAGCGGGTCCGGCAGGGAACTCATGTCGAAGCCTTCCCCCTGGTCAGCAATGCGGACCGTGAGACGGTCAGGCTCCAGAGAGACTACAAGGCGAACCTTTTTGTTCTCGTTGTACCGATTGCCGTGGACGACCGCGTTGACCATCGCCTCACGGACCGCCATACCGACCTTATGCAACTCTTCCTCGTCGATGCCGACGCCTTGAGCCACCCGCAGTACGGTTTCCTCGGCGTTATCAACGCTTTCCAAAGTCGAAGCGAGCGAGGTGTCCACGCTGGGCGTCACACCGCGATCATTATCTGGCATATCGATTGTAGGCCGCAGCGTGGCCAAGGCGAATCGACAAGATAGAATACCGGAACGCGTAAAGTCAAGCTGATGCAGACGACTGCTCGACGTTCGGCAGACTGATGTGGAACATCGCGCCGGAGGGTCCGGACCGGTTCGCGGCCCTGATGGTGCCCCCGAATTTCCGTACGATGGAGTCGACGATGTGAAGCCCCAGTCCGGAGCGAGACACTTCGGTCGAGA
This sequence comes from Bryobacteraceae bacterium, assembly GCA_019686145.1. GTDB lineage: Bacteria > Acidobacteriota > Terriglobia > Bryobacterales > Bryobacteraceae > JADGHK01. The sequence continues at coordinate 3,711 of JADGHK010000348.1, forward strand.
ACCGCGGAGTGAAGATCATCGGAAGGACTGCTTCCGGAATGCCGGGGCCGTTGTCTGCCACCGTTATATCAATTGCGCTCCCGCTCTTTCGCGCCTTCACCTCGACGCGTCCCCCTTCCGGCGCGGCTTGTGCTGCATTCAGGAAGAGATTTACGAGCACTCGCTCCCAGCATCCCGCTGCTCCAGCAAGCCGGATACCGGATTCCACGTCCCGCTCGAACTGAATCGGCGCGCGCCGCACGGCTCGCAGAAAGTCATGGGTAAACTCGATCGCCCGGTCCAGGATAACGTTGAGATCGAGGCAGCCGGCATTTGTCTCGAAATAG
>JADGHK010000349.1 GCA_019686145.1 Bryobacteraceae bacterium
TGCCGGGGCGCCGCTCATGAATCGAAGAGCCGCTTTTCGCAGGAGCGGAATCTTATAGGCGTAGACAGCCTCGTAATCGACCCGGTCCTCGGGAAAATCTGGCGCCTCCTGCAGTTCCCGGATGCTGAGATAACCCTGCTCGGCCAGTTGTTCCAGACTGATCAGGAGGGGATTGCCCGCGAACGCCGAAAACAACTGATACGGCGAATCTCCGTAGCCAGTGGGACCAAGCGGCAGGACCTGCCATACCCGCTGGCCTGCGCCGGCTAGCCAGTCAGCGAACCGATAAGCTTCGGGCCCCATGTCACCGATTCCGAAGCGTCCGGGGAGGGAGGTGGGATGGAGCAGGATCCCACTGGACCGTGGAAACCTCACGCTTACAAAGGTAAGCCGGTTTTGAAGGGGGACGCAACGCGTTTCAGGATTGTTGGACCGGCCGGAGGGACCGCGCTGCTACAATTAAAAGGAGTAACGCCCAACGTCATGATTCAAACCCTCTTTGGTTCTGTCGAACAGGAACCGAATTTACTCGAGCGACTCAAGAAAGGTATTGAGAAGACCCGGGCGGGCCTCGTCGAGCGCGTCGAAGACGTCCTCTCGGGGAAGAAGCAGATTGATGCGGACCTGCTCGAAGAACTCGAATACACTCTGATTACGGCTGACATTGGTCCCCGGACTGCCGCGGAGATCCTGGAACGGATCCGCCAGCGCGTCGATCGAAAACTGGTTGGAGACGCTTCAGAACTGAAGGGTCTGATCCGGGAATATCTGCTCGAAGTGTTGCAGGCTGCTGAGAAGCCCGTCCCCCGTGTAGACACTCCTCCCGCGGTCATCATGGTTGTGGGCGTCAACGGCTCCGGAAAAACAACAACGATCGGCAAGCTGACGAACCGATTCAAGAACGAAGGCCGCAGCGTTCTGCTCTGCGCCGCCGACACGTTCCGCGCAGCAGCGATCGAGCAACTGGAAGTCTGGGGCGAACGAACGAAGACGGACGTCATTCGCCAGAAGGCGGGTTCCGACCCCAGCGCCGTCTTGTTCGATTCCTTACAGGCTGCGAAAGCTCGCAAGGTGGACTACGTCATCGTTGATACTGCCGGTCGCCTTCACACGAAGGAAAATCTCATGGCGGAGCTGGAGAAAATGCGCCGGACGGCTTCCCGGGTGATTCCCGGCGCTCCCCATGAAGTTTTGCTGGTTATGGACGCGACGACGGGTCAGAATGGCCTCGAACAGGCGCGCAAGTTTACCGAAACCAGCGGCGTTACCGGTATCGTGCTCACCAAACTGGACGGAACAGCAAAAGGCGGAGTCGTGATCGCAATCTCCCGCGAGTTGAATCTCCCCATCCGCTACATCGGAGTTGGAGAGAAGGCCGAAGATCTCTTACCATTCGACGCCGGGAAGTTCATCGAGTCGCTCTTCGAAGGATGACGGGCGATTTCATGCGGGAGGCGCTCGCGCTCGCAAGGCGCGGCCTCGGACAAACAAGCCCGAACCCGGCTGTCGGCGCGGTTGTCGTCAAGGACGGTCAGATTGTCGGCCGCGGCTATCATACGTACGCCGGGCTGAAACACGCCGAGATTTGGGCTCTGGAGGAGGCCGGGGACTGCGCGCGAGGAGCTACCCTCTATGTGACACTGGAGCCTTGCTGCCATCAGGGCAGGACGGGGCCTTGTGTCGACGCCGTGATTCAGGCCGGCATCTCCCGCGTGGTGGCTGCCATGGAGGACCCGAATCCCCAGGTTTCCGGCGCGGGACTGCGACGGCTGGCCGAGGCGGGCGTCGTCGTAGAAGTGGCGTCGGAATACACCGCGGAAGCCACAGATTTGAATCAGGCCTTCGTCCATTTCATGAGGACCGGCCGCCCGCTGGTCACCCTGAAATCCGCGGTCACTCTCGATGGAAAGATCGCTGCGCCGGAGGACAATAGCGGATGGATCACCAGCCAGACCGCGCGCGCCCATGTTCAGACTCTCCGGCACAATTCAGATACAATCCTCACCGGCATCGGTACGGTGCTCTGCGATGATCCGCTTTTGACGGACCGGAGCGGCGAGGCCCGGCCGCGCCCCTTGCTGCGCATCGTTCTCGATTCCCAATTGCGGATTCCCGTCAATTCCCGCATGGTGCAGAGCTGTCAAGACGATCTTCTCGTCGTCACCACATCGGCGGCCTCAGCAGAGCGGCGGAAGGCGCTTGAAGCGGCAGGTGTGAAAGTGCTGACCTTTGACGGGCCGGACGGCCGCACCGACCTCCGCGCGCTCGTCAGCTGGCTTGCCTCCGAACGCTACCTGTCCCTCATGATCGAGGCGGGAAGCAAGGTGAACTGGGCCGCGCTGGAATCCGGTATCGTCGACAAGATTTTCTTCTATTACGCGCCGAAGATTCTGGGTGGAATGCAGTCCCTGCCGGTGGCCGGAGGCGTTGGCAGGCGCCGCCGCATTGACGCTCTCCTCTTCCGCGACGTTCGTCTGCATCAGATTACCCCCGACGAGTTCGCTGTTGAGGCCTGGCTGGTGAAAGAGAACTGAGCCATGTTTACGGGAATCGTGGAAGAGGTGGGCACCGTCGGGTCCCTGGAACCGCGCGAAGCGGGGGCGCGCATTCAGATTCGCTGCACGACGGTTCTGGACGGGCTGAAGGACGGCGACAGCATCGCCGTGAACGGGGCGTGCCTTACCGCAGTTGATCACGGTTCTGGCTACTTCGCCGCGGACGTGGCGCCCGAAACCCTCCGCGCCACGAACCTCGGCGACTTACGTCCGGGCTCCCTCGTCAACCTCGAGCGGGCAATGTCGGCCTCCGGACGGCTCCACGGCCATCTCGTGCAAGGCCACGTGGACGCGACTGGTGAGCTCTTGTCGTTGGAGCCGCTCGGCAATCAGAACTGGTGGCTGCGAATCCGCGTTCCGGTTGAGGTTGAGCGCTACCTGGTGTACAAGGGCTCGATCGCAATCGATGGGATCAGCCTGACGATCGCCGCTCTGGAAGGAGAAGTCCTTTCCGTCACCATCATTCCCCACACCTATCAAAACACGTCGCTTCGCGGGCTTCGCCCCGGCGCACGCGTCAACCTGGAGGTAGACATTCTCGCGAAATATGTCCACAAGATGCTGTCGGGAATGGAAAGGCCTTCCGGTCTGACGGTCGATAAGCTGCGCGAAAACGGCTACTGACGGAAACGAAAAATCTTACCGCTTCAATTCTTCCACGATTTCGGCGGCTACCCTCCGAGCCTCTTCGACCGCGCCGGTGGGGAAGCTGATTGCGCCCACCCGGGGATGCCCGCCTCCGCCGTAGCGCTCGCAGATCGTCGCCAGATTGTGCTTCGGTTCGACAGGCGCCCACGGATTGGAGCCGACGGAAACCTTCGTCCGAAAACTGGCGTTGCTGACGGAGACTGTGTAGATCGAGTCGGCAAACAGATGATACGGGATGAACTTGTTGTAGCCCTCGAGTCCGTAATCGATCAGGTCGAAGAAGATGACGCCGCGATCGCAGTGAGCCGCCTTCTTAATAATGTCGATGGATTCGAGATGCCGCTGGTGGAGCGGGCGGTACAGCGCTTGAATCTCCGGGTCCTCGATGATTTCGGAGAGCGTCTGATGGCGCATTGCGCGGATGATCTTGTGTACGATCTCCGAGCCTTTCGCTGCTTCGATGACCAGAGTCAGCTTCATTGCCGGCGCGCCGAGTTCCACTGCTTCCTTCGCGCTTTCGTACTGTGCGCCGTCGATGATATCGGCCCATCGAACCAGTTCTTCGAGGTCTTCCGCGGTATAGCCGAAGGTCTTTCTTGTCACATCCCGGATGAAGAGAGTACAGGACCGGTACGTCGGATCGTAAAACTTTTTTCCGCTCTGGTCATGCTTGAAATGCTCGGCGTCTTCCGGCTTCAGGAACGCGCTCTGGTGATGATCAAACCACCACGTCAGGCGCGGATCTGGTGAATACTTGAAATCGACAATTGCGTTCACTTCCGCATCGAAAAGGCCGTCTTCAAAGAGCTGCGATGCCTTGTGCGCCAG
>JADGHK010000350.1 GCA_019686145.1 Bryobacteraceae bacterium
AAGCGCGGCTTCGATGGTAACGGTTCCGCTGGCGGCAAGCGCAACGTCGCTGTGGGCGAGAACGTCCCAGGTCTCCCCCTCGACGATGCGAATAGCGGTACCTCTCGTCTTTTCCCTCAGATCCTTCGCTACCCTTGACCCGGACGGCACGGCCAGTACGTACGTCACGGGAATCCGCCGCTCCAACTGCTGCGCGCAATCCAGCACCGCTGGCAGATGCCTTCCGATCTCCCCGGTTCTGCTCCCCGGCAAAAGCGCCACCAGGGGCTTATCCCTCGGAATCTTGTGTTTCCCGAAAAAGTCCTCCCGCCGGCACGATGGCGCGACCAGCGAGGCCAGCGGATGACCAATGTAGAACGCCCGAACCCCGTTGTCGCAAAAGAACTTTTCCTCAAATGGAAAGATGCAGAGCAGGCGATCCACGTTTCGACGCAGGCTATGAATTCTCCCCTTACGCCAAGCCCATGCCTGAGGGGCGACCAGATAGCAGACGGGAATGTCCAGTTTTCGGAGCTGAGCGGCTACCCGCAGGTGAAAATCCGGGCTATCTGTAAGAATCGCAAGGGCTGGACGCTGCTTCCTGGCGCTGGCGAGGAGTTTCCTGTACTCCCCGTAGATCCTGGGAATGTGCGACACAACCTCCACCAGGCCGACCACAGAGAGGTTCGCCGCGTCCACCACCGGTTCTACTCCGGCTGCCTGCATCCGGTGCCCCGCACAGCCGAAAAACCGGGTACTCGGCATGCGGCGCCGCAGGGCCTGTACGAGGCGCGCTGCATAAAGATCACCGGAGGCTTCCCCGGCGGAAACAAGAATGCTTCGAGACACAGGCTCCTCCTATTATCTCTTGCAGACAATTCGTCGCGGAAGAACCTTCGAAAGCGTCTGATACAATGGCGGATTAGTCTAGATGTCTATCCATACAGACCTGTCCCGGCTCAGCCTGGGAGAGTTCGCGGAACGTTTCCGCAATGAAATGATCCCGCTGAGCAACAAGTTCTCCTACTTTTACGCCGCCCTCCCACTAACTGAGGATGACATCCGGGAGTATCTTGAGGAGCCGATTGCTGCGTTGCCGCCTGACGTCGTGGCGGCGCTACCCCAGGTCTATATCGCGCTGGTTCCCTATCTCGAACGCGGCAACGGGGGCAAAGGTCAGAACAAGCCCGTAGAGCAATATATCAGCGTGGAGAAGCCTCCTGATAACCGGTTCCTCCTGTCCGGAGAGCTGATCCGTGACAATGAGGCAATCCTGGCTTTTTCAATGAAGGACCAGGAGGTGGCCGATTATCACTACCAGTTCTACCGGATGATCGCGACTTTACTGTCGCGATACTGGAGTGAAGAGGCTCAGTCGCAGTATTTCAGTCTTCTTCGGGAGGAACTTATATCGAACGTTCACGGGGAGGTGGACGAGGATAGCTGGCACTTCAAGCAGACGCTGCTCCGGAGGCAGACGAATGTTCGCCGCGAGACCAAGGTTTTCCGCGAGTATGCCCAGCACTCGTTTATCGACACAATGACCTTGTACCTGCACGGCATCTGCTGCGACATCGATGTAGAAACCGGACCCCGGCAATTACCCAGCCGGTACCTTCGCCGCCGCCTGGATCTGCTGCAATCGCTCTATCCTCCGCCCGAAGGGTACGCGGTCTTTCCCGAGGATCTTAACAATCTGAAGTGAGATACTGTCCGGAATGGGGACAGAGCCTTTCGAAAGGCATGGTGTACGAGGGTGGATCCATTCGCAGGGCGACAACCGGGCTGACGCGATCGTTCTTACCCACGGAGCTGGTTCGGACTGCAACTCGCCGCTGCTGGTTGCCCTCGCCGAGGCCCTGGCGGAACGTTCCTTCATCGTAACCAGGGTCGATCTGGCGTACCGGCAGGCTCGTGCGAAGGGACCGCCTCCGCCCGGGTCCGGGGAGAAGGATCGGGCATCCTTGGCGAACGCAGCCGGAGCGATCCGAAAGGTTACAAGCGGAAGAGTATTCCTGGGTGGACACTCCTACGGCGGCAGGATGGCGACGGTGCTGGCGGCAGAGAATCCGCTTGTGTGTGATGCCCTCCTGCTGCTTTCCTATCCGCTTCACCCGCCTGGCAAGCCGCATCAGCAGCGAACCTCTCATTTCCCGAGCCTGAAGACGCCCGCGCTTTTCGTGCACGGCACGAACGATCCTTTCGCGTCATCGAGCGAAATGCGTGAGGCGCTGTCGCTGGCGCCCGCCCGGACCGTCTTGCTCGAGATTCCGGATGCCGGTCATGATCTCGGGCGCCGCCCGGCGCTTTCCAAACTGGCGGTGCGTGTCGCTGAGGAATGGACAGCTTTTATTGAGGGAGTCCGGTCTGCAGCAGGGGACTGAGTATTGTCGACCGGCATTCATTTTCGCGAATGGGGTACGAGCGCCCTGGCTCGGCCGGGCTGTTGGACTGCTGCTTACGATTGCGGCCGCTTTCGCAGTGGCATTGGGTGGCCTTGTAGCCGGCCTGTGGCAATCTCGTGGTACAAGAGGCTGATAAGGAGATTTTCAATGAAGATCCTCACTCTTCTCGCGCTTCTGCTTCCTGCACCCGCTGTGTTTGCACAGGCACAGAACCCCATGAGCTCGGATACGAGGGCCACGTGGGAACAGATTAAGGGCTACATCGCGAGAGCCGCGGAGAAGATGCCGGATGAGCATTACTCGTTCCGGCCGACCGACCAGGTCCGCTCGTTCGCGCAACTGCTGGGTCATATAGCGGACGCTCAGTATGCGATCTGTTCGGCGGCTAAGGAGGAGAAGAGAAGCCCGCTCGGCATCGAAAAAACGAAAACGACCAAGGCGGAGCTGGTTGCGGCCTTGAAGGAGTCATCGGCTTACTGCGACGAGGTCTACAACGGAATGACCGACGAGAAGGGGCAGGGCATCGTAAAGCTGTTCGGGCGCGATCGCAGCCGTCTCGGCGTGCTGAATTTCAACATCGCACACGATTACGAACATTACGGCAACATCGTAACTTACATGCGTATGAAGGGCATCGTGCCGCCCTCGAGCGAACGCCGCTAAACGTCCGCGCGACTCGAAGGGGCCGCGTATAGTAGCATCTAGAAAGAGGGGCGGTTAGCTCAGCCGGTTAGAGCGCCTGCCTTACAAGCAGGAGGTCCACAGTTCGAGTCTGTGACCGCCCACCACGCGGCTCTGGGGACTGGTTCAGGTCCCGTCCGGGTTCATCACATCAATCTTGACGCGCATTTCGTACCGTCGCCTTACTTCATTGAGTGGCGCCTACGAGTAGCTTCAGACGCGGAACAGAAGAGCCTATACGTGCAGAATCTGTAAGATCAGTGGGACCCCCATTTCGGCGCCTTCTGTCATACTAGTAGGGTCCCTCACAGAAGGAGATTCCTATGGCAATCAGGGAGCTTGCCGTCGTCGCGTTAGTCACACTTTTGGCTGTGCTTCTCTGTGCGGCGCCGTCCGAGAAGGAGGCGCAGGCAGCGGCTGAAGCTTGGCTTGGGCTGGTCGACTCGGAAAAGTACGGGGAAAGCTGGGCGGAGGCAAGCTCCGACTTCAGGTCCCGCGTGACGAAGGAAAAATGGGAAGAGATGGCAAAAAGTGTCCGCGAGAGCGTGGGAACCCTGGTATCCAGGAAGCTCCGTGAAGTCACTTTCACCAAAACACTGCCTGGGGCGCCCGACGGCGAATACGCCGTCCTTGTGTTCGAATCTTCCTTTCAGAACAAACGTTCGGGCGTCGAAACCGTCGTGATGATAGCGGAGCAGGGCAAATGGAAGGGCGCTGGCTACTTTATCCGGTGAAGCTACACCTTCTGTCGTAGTACCTGTCATACCGTTGCCGCGCGCCGGCTGAGCCATTCCTCTGTACCTGGTCGCATTCCTCCCGGCTGCAGGTAACCGGCTGCGCCGCGGATACCTTTAAGAGAGCTCCGGCAGTAGCGAAGCAGATTCAGAGTCCAGGTAGAGGACGGCATCCCCGTGCGTGCGCAGGATGGAGGCTGGAC
>JADGHK010000351.1 GCA_019686145.1 Bryobacteraceae bacterium
GCATAAGACGAATCACCACAGGGACGGGGAAAAGACGCCGTAAGGCGTTTGCGGGTTACATCCCGGGGACCGTTCAATTGATCTTATTGGTTGAAATATGGTAACTTGAGCTTTTTGGGGTAACGAGTCCGTTCCCTCAGACTTCTCCCCCGCTACGTAGATGGATCAAACATTGCAAGCCCTCGGCGGCATCCTTCTGAATGCCCTGCCGACATTGGTTCTCGTTCTACTGCTGCATTTTTACTTGAAGAAGGTTTTCTTCGAGCCGCTCGGCCGTATTTTGAAAGAGCGGCATGCAGCAACCGAAGGTGCGCGGCAGGCGGCCCAGGCGAGCCTCGCCAGGGCGTCCGAACGCGCTGCCGCTTATGAGCAGGCGCTTCGGGACGCCCGGACCGAAATTTATCGCGAGCAGGAAGAACTCCGTCGCGGATTGCTGGAGGAGCAGTCTCGAGCGGTTCAGGAGGCCCGGGAAAAGGCGTCTCGCATGGTCGAGGAGGCGCGGCTTCAACTTGCCTCCGAGCTCGAGGCTGGCAAGCGGACCTTGCAGGCGCAGAGCGAGGAACTGGCCGAGCTGATGACCCGCCACCTTTTGCATCGGAGTGCCCGTGCATGATGCGTAAGACAAGACTTCTGATTCCTCTGCTTCTGCTGCTGTCAGCCGGCTCCATCTTTGCACAGCACGAGGCTCCGGAGAATCCGGCAGCGGCGGAGCACGAGTCCGCGCCCGCCGCCAGCATGACGCTGTGGAAATGGGCGAATTTCGCGATTCTGGCGGGGCTTATCGGGTATTACCTGTCGAAAAACGCGGGCGCTTTCTTTGCAGGGCGGACTGCGGAAATCCAGCGCGGCATCGCCGAAGCCAATGCGCTGCGCCAGGAGGCGGAAGCCCGGGTGGCTGAAATTGAGCGGCGTTTCGCCGGGCTTGCTGCCGAGGTAGAATCGCTGCGCCGCGCCGCGCGGGAAGAGTTTGCGGCCGAAGGCCAGCGCATTCAGGCGGAAACGGCGCAATTGCTGGAGAAGATTCACCTTCACGCGCAGCAGGACATGGCTGCCGCCGTCAAGGCTGCACGCCAGCAGCTTCGGGCCGAATCGGTGGCGCTGGCAGCCGAGCTGGCCGAGCAGAAGATCAAGGCCAGAATGACGCCCGAGGTACAGCAGGATCTTGTGAAGTCTTTCATCGGCGAGCTGCAGCCCAGCCGCCTCAGTCAAGAGGTGCACTAGAATGTCGCTCGCCGTTGCATCCCGGTACGCCCGCGCATTAGTGGATCTGGTGTCGGATCCGCGGCATGCCCTTGATGCGGATGAAGTTGTCAAGCAGTTGGAAGCGTTTGACAAGGCTCTGGCGGAGTCATCCGATTTGCGTACAATCCTCCTCTCTCCTGCCATCACGGCAGCAAAGAAGCGGGGGATCGTCGCCCGGCTCGCGGAACTGGCCGGTGTCTCTCGGTTGGTCCGGAATTTCCTGTTCGTACTGATCGATCACCGGCGTGTCAACCTGCTGGGCGATATCCGCGTCGCCGTGCAGGCACTACTGGATGAGCGGCTCGGTATCGTTCGTGCACAAGTCACTTCGGCAATCCCGCTTGAGGATCGCCAGCGTGCCGAACTGACCGCGCAGCTCGAACGGCTGACCGGCAAGTCCGTCCGTTGTGATTTCTCGACCGACGCCTCACTCCTGGGTGGAGTCATCGCCAAAATCGGTTCGACAACTTATGACGGTTCTGTGCGCGGCCAACTGAGGGCCCTGCGCCGGCAATTGGTAGCGGAAGCGTAAGATTTCCTTGGCTTTGAGATAATTGAGGTAGGGATTATGGCTCAGATACGAGCAGACGAAATCGCGCGTGTGCTGCGCGAGGAGATCGAGAATTACGAGACGGCGGTGAATGTCACCGAGGTCGGCTCGGTCATCTCAGTAGGCGACGGTATTGCCCGCATTTACGGTCTGGAGAATGTGATGGCGGGCGAGCTGATCGAGTTCCCGCATAACGTCTCCGGTATTGCTCTGAACCTCGAAGAGGATCAGGTCGGCGCAGTGCTTCTCGGCGAATATCAGGAGGTCAAGGAAGGCGACGAGGTCCGCCGGACTGGACGAATCATGTCGGTTCCGGTCGGCGAGGCGTTGGTGGGCCGGGTCGTCAACGCGCTGGGAGAGCCGCTTGACGGAAAAGGTCCCATCGATGCAAAGGAGTACTACCCGGTCGAGCGGATCGCTCCCGGCGTAGTCGAACGGCAGCCGGTACGTGAACCGCTTCAGACGGGCATCAAAGCCATCGACGCCATGATCCCGATCGGCCGCGGGCAGCGCGAGCTGATCATCGGGGACCGCCAGACGGGTAAGACGGCCATTGCCATCGACACCATCATCAATCAGAAAGGCGGCGACGTCATTTGCATCTACGTCGCCATTGGCCAGAAGCGATCCACGGTAGCCCAGGTCGTGAAGACGCTGGAAGATGCCGGGGCGATGGACTACAGCATCGTCGTGGCTGCGACGGCGTCCGATCCTGCCCCCATGCAGTACCTCGCACCTTATGCGGGATGCGCGATGGGTGAGTACTTCCGCGACCGGGGAGGGCACGCCCTTTGCGTCTACGATGACCTGTCCAAGCACGCCGCCGCCTACCGCGAGATCTCGCTGCTTCTCCGCCGTCCGCCAGGGCGTGAAGCCTATCCGGGTGACGTCTTCTATCTCCACAGCCGTCTGCTCGAGCGCGCAGCGAAGCTGAATAAGGAAAAGGGAGCAGGATCTCTGACCGCGCTGCCGGTGATCGAAACCCAGGCCGGCGACGTCTCGGCCTACATTCCGACCAACGTCATCTCGATCACCGATGGCCAGATCTACCTGGAAACGGATTTGTTTAACGCCAATATCCGCCCGGCGGTGAACGTCGGCCTCTCGGTGAGCCGCGTCGGCGGCAGCGCCCAGATTAAGGCGATGCGGCAGATTGCCGGTCCGCTGCGTCTGGAGCTTGCCCAATACCGGAACCTGGCGGCGTTCGCGCAATTCGGCTCCGATCTCGATAAGGCGTCCCAAGCGCAGTTGAATCGCGGGCGCAGGCTGACGGAGATCCTGAAGCAGGGGCAATTCCAGCCGCTGCCGGTGGAAAAGCAGATCCTGATCATCTTTGCCGGTACGAATGCCTACCTGGATGACCTGCCAGTCGAGCAGTGCCAGCTCTTCGAGCAGGAACTGTACCGGTTTGTGGAGAACGCTCACCCGCAGGTGCTCGCTCAGATTCGCGAAAAGAAGGCGTTCGACGACGACCTCCGCGCGCAGGTCCACTCCGTTCTGAAAGAGTTCAAGGAACGCTTTGTGGCGGAGCACGCGACAGCGGCGGCGAGGGCTTGACGAAAGCACATGCCGAGTCTCATCGATATACGGCGGCGCATCCGCAGCGTTAAGAATACGCAGCAGATCACCAAGGCCATGAAGATGGTGGCGGCGGCTCGTCTGAGGCGCGCTCAGGATCGCGTCATCGCCTCCCGCCCCTACGCGAACCTGCTTCGGCAGATGCTGTCGAACGTGGCTGCCGCCGCGTCTTCCGATGAGCGTGTCGCGCAGCATCCGCTGCTCGCTCATCGCCCCGAGAACCGTGTCCAGTTGGTCCTTGTGACAGCGGATCGCGGTCTGGCGGGCGCATTCAATTCCAACCTGATCAAAGGCGCGCAGCGCTTCATCGAGGAGCGGCCGGAGGCTGCGGTTGAGATCGAGGCGTTTGGCCGTAAGGGACGGGACTTCTTCCGTAAGCGGAACGCGAACATCTCCGGAGAGTATGTGGGCATCAGCGAAAAGGTGACATACGCCCACGCCTCCGAGCTTGCGAAGAAGGCAATGCAGCGGTACCGTGACGGCGAGATCGACGCCGTCTATCTGCTGTTCAACGAGTTCAAGAGCGTAGTCCAGCAGAAGCTCACCGTAATGCGGGTTCTTCCTGTGACACTCCCCGAGGAGCAGCAGATTACCGACTACATTTTTGAGCAGCCGCCTTTGGCGCTGCTT